>NZ_JBELMH010000027.1:0-5179 GCF_042096055.1 Citreimonas sp.
GCCGCATCCCACAGCGCGTCCATCTCGGCCAGGTCGCTGTCCTCGGGGCGGCGGCCCTGCTCGGCCAGCGCGGTCTCGATCGCGCCGAAGCGGCGGGTGAACTTGGCGTTGGCGCGGCGCAGCGCGGCCTCGGGGTCGATGTCGAGATGCCGGGCGAGGTTCGCCATCACGAACAGCAGGTCGCCGAACTCTTCCTCGCGGTGATCGGGGTCGGTCGCATCGCGCAGCTCCTGCGCCTCTTCGACGATCTTGTCGATCACCTGGTCGGTCTCGGGCCAGTCGAAGCCCACGCGCGCCGCGCGCTTCTGCAGCTTGACCGCGCGCATCAGCGCCGGCAGCCCGTGGGCGACGCCGTCGAGCACGCCCTGCTGCGCTTTGCCCGCGCGCTCGGCCGCCTTGATCGCCTCCCAGTCGGCGGTCTGCTGCTCGGCCGACTTGTCGCGCGATTCGTCGCCGAAGACGTGCGGATGCCGCGCGACCATCTTGTCGGCCATGGTGTTGGCGACGTCGTGGAAGTCGAACAGCCCGCGCTCGGCCGCCATCTGCGCGTGGAACACCGACTGGAACAGCAAATCGCCCAGCTCGCCGCGCAGCTCCTCCCAGGCGCTACGCTCGATCGCGTCGGCGACCTCGTAGGCTTCCTCAATCGTGTAGGGCGCGATGCTGGCGAAATCCTGTTCCAGGTCCCACGGACAGCCTGTGTCGGGATCGCGCAGGCGGCGCATGATCTCGAGCAGGCGGGGCAGGCCGCCGTCGGGGTCGTGGATCAGCGTGTCGGAATCTTGGTGGGTCATGAAGCCTCCGCCGGGTCGCGCGCCAAGGGATGGGCCAAGGCGCGCGCGGAGTCCAGCGGGCGGGGCTGGACGCCGCCCGCGGCGCCGCCTACCACGGGCGCGGCAGAGACGGAGGTGCGCCGTGGCGCTTGAAGACGCGAAGAAACAGATCGACCACGCCTTTACCCGCGACGACCTGAAGGGGCCGTCCTTCGAGAACGTCTTTGCCGGCGCGCCGTCCTTCCTGCGCCGCCGCTACACCAAGGACCTGCGCGGCGTCGACATGGCGGTGACGGGCCTGCCGTTCGACCAGGCGGTGACCAACCGGCCCGGCGCGCGGCTTGGCCCCCGCGCGGTGCGCGAGGCGTCGCTGCTGCAGCCTTGCGACGCGCCCTACGGCTGGGGCTACGACGTGCTGAGCGAATTCGCCATCGCCGACCACGGTGACATGGCCTTCGACTACGCGATGCCCTCGGAAGTGCCCGCGCGCATCGCGGCGCATGTGGGTGCGATCCTCGACGCGGGTGCGGCCTGCTTCGCCATCGGCGGCGATCATTCGGTGACGCTGGGCTGCCTGCGGGCGCAAGCGGCGAAGTACGGCAAGCTGTCGGTGATCCAGTTCGACGCCCACACCGACACTTGGGCCGACGACGACGCGGCGCGCGTCGATCACGGCACGTTCCTGTACACGGCGGTGCAGGAGGGACTGGTCGACCCTTCTCGCTCGGTCCAGATCGGCATCCGCACCGACAACCCCGACACGCTGGGCTTTCACATCATCGACGCGCCCGAGGTGCATCGCAGCGCGCCGGGCGACGTGGCGGCGCGCGCGAAGGAGATCGTCGGCGACGCGCCGTGCTACCTGACCTTCGACATCGACGCGCTCGACCCGGCCTTCGCGCCGGGTACGGGCACGCCGGTCTGGGGCGGGCTGGCCAGCCACCAGGCGGCGGCGATCCTGCGCGGCCTCGCCGGCATCGACCTCAAGGGCGGCGACGTGGTCGAGGTCTCTCCGCCCTACGACCATGCCGCGATCACCGCGACCGCCGCGGCGCACGTGATGACCGAGCAGCTGTGCCTGTGGGGCTGGACGCGGCGCTGAGCCGCGACAGGCCCAAGCCCGCGTACCATCGCGCCGGGGCTTCCAGAATCGTCGCGTTCCGTGTCATGCCGGTTCAGGGCGCGCCCGATGCGCGCCCGTCGGCTCCAGAACCGCGGTGGACCCTTCCTTGCGCATGATCTTCTATATCCTTCTCCTCGTGATCGTCGGCGGGTTCGCATGGATCCGGCTGGCCCCGTCAGATGCCGGGGCCTGGCACGTCGATCCGCAGGTCTCGGCCGACCAGGACCTGGCCAACGGCGTGCGGCGGCGCATCCCGGGCGGCGAGGGAACCTACCTGGCGCTGAACCAGATCATCCTGCAAAGCCCGCGGACCGAGCTTCTGGCCGGCGGCCCCGAAGACGAACGCGCAACCTTCATCACGCGCAGCAAGTGGATGGGCTTTCCCGACTACACCACCATCCAGATGGGCGAGGATCACGTCGAGCTTTACGCGCGCTCGCGCTTCGGCCGGTCCGACATGGACGTGAACCGCAAGCGGGTTCAGGGCTGGCTGGATCAGCTGAGCGAACCGGCGGAGCAGGGTTGACCGCCCGGCGCGGCCGGGCCATCCACGCGGCATGATCCCCCAGGACCGACTTCAGCAGATCCGCGAACGGCTCGAATACGTCGAGGCGCGCATGTCGCAGGGCGGTGGCGACATTGCCGCCCTGGGCCGCGAATACGCCGAGCTGCGCCCGGTGGTCGAGCGCATCGCAGAGCTCGAGCGCCTGCGCGAGGACATCGCCGAGGCCGAGACGATGCTGTCCGACCCCGAGATGCGCGAACTGGCCGAGGACGAGCTGCCGGGGCTGCGCGCGCGCCTGCCCGAGGTCGAGCACGCAGTGCAGCTGGCGCTGCTGCCGCGCGACGCGGCCGATGCGCGGCCGGCAATGCTGGAAATCCGCCCCGGCACGGGCGGAGAAGAGGCGGCGCTGTTCGCCGGTGACCTCGCGCGCATGTACCAGCGCTACGCCGAGGCGCAGGGCTGGGTCTGGGACGTGGTCGAAGAGGTGCATTCCGAGCTGGGCGGCTTGCGTGAGCTGGTTGTGCGCATCGCCGGCGACGGAGTCTTCGCCCGGCTGAAGTTCGAATCCGGCGTGCACCGCGTGCAGCGCGTGCCCGAGACCGAAAGCGGCGGGCGCATCCACACCTCGGCCGCGACGGTCGCCGTGCTCCCCGAAGCCGCCGAGGTCGACATCTCGATCGATCCCAACGACCTGCGGATCGACACGATGCGCAGCTCGGGCGCGGGCGGGCAGCACGTCAATACCACCGATTCCGCCGTGCGGATCACGCACATTCCTTCCGGCATCGTGGTGACGAGCTCCGAGAAATCGCAGCACCGCAACCGGGAGATCGCCATGCAGGTCCTGCGCGCGCGCCTGTTCGACGCCGAGCGCCAGCGCGCCGCGACCGAACGCGCCGATGCGCGCAAGGCGCAGGTGGGCACCGGCGACCGGTCCGAGCGCATCCGCACCTACAACTTCCCGCAGGGGCGGCTGACGGATCACCGGATCGGCCTGACACTCTATCGGCTGGACCAGGTGATGGCCGGCGACTTGGACGAGATCATCGACGCGCTGACCTCGGAACACCAGGCGGCGCAGCTGGCCGAAATGCAGGACTGAGCCGTGCCTGGCGCGGCGCAGGCGATGCTGGCCAAGGCGGTGCGGCGGCTGGAGGCGGCCGGGGTTCCGGACGCGCCCCGCGATGCCCGCCGGCTGCTGGCGCATGCTTTGGGGGTGGCACCGGGGCGGCTGACGCTGGTGCTGGGCGGCCCGGTGCCCGACGCGGCGGCCGAGGCGTTCGAGATACTGGTGACCCGCCGCGCGGCGCGCGAACCCGTCAGCCACCTGACCGGCACGCGCAGCTTCTGGGGGCGCGACTTCGTCGTGACGCCGGACGTCCTCGACCCCCGACCCGAGACCGAGATCCTGATCGCCGCCGCGCTGGAGGCGCCTTTCGTGCGCGTTCTGGACCTCGGCACCGGGTCGGGCTGCATCCTGCTGACGTTGCTGGCCGAACGGGCGACTGCGACGGGAATCGGCTGCGACCTGTCGGGGGCCGCGCTGGCCGTGGCTGGGCGAAACCGCGCGGCGCTGGGGCTGGACGAGCGGGCCGAGTTGTGCGCGGGCGACTGGTTCGCGGCGCTGGACGCGGACACCGGGCGCTTCGACCTGATCGTGTCGAACCCGCCCTATATCTCAGCTTCCGAAATGCCCGCGCTGGCCCCAGAAACCCGCGACTTCGAGCCGCGCGCGGCGCTCACCGACGAGGGCGACGGTCTGGCGGCCTACCGCGCGATCGCCGCGGGCGCGCCGGCGTGGCTGACCCCGGGCGGGCGGCTGATGGTCGAGATCGGACCGACGCAGGCGGACGCGGTCTCCGGCCTTTTCGCCGCGTCCGGGCTGGCGGAGGTCGCGGTGCTGCGGGATCTGGACGGCCGCGACCGGGTCGTCGTGGCCCGCGCACCCCTGTAAGGGTCGAAAAATACGCACAAAGCCGTGCAACACTGCGTTCTGCCCTTGTTTCCGCCTGCCACGTGTGATTTACGGAAGAGGTTCGCACGGTGGATTGCCTCCGCAGGCCTCCCGTCGGACGGCAAGCCGAACAGCCCGTGATCGCAGACCTTGGCGCCCGATGCGCCTTCGCGATCGCCGCACAGTCGAAACTCGGACTGGAATTACACACTTATGCGTTCATCCAAATCCCGCTCGCGGTCCAAGAACAACCGCAACCGCAGCAACACGCTGGGCAACGTTGTCAATCGCGTGTTCGACAGCAGCGGCCCCGAAGGCAAGGTGCGCGGCACGCCGCAGCAGATCATCGACAAGTACAACCAGCTGGCGCGCGACGCCTGGCTGGCCAACGACCGCGTCGCGGCCGAGAACTTCCAGCAGCACGCCGAACACTACCTGCGCATGCTGGCCGAGGCGCAGCGCGAGCAGGACGCCAAGCGCGACCAGCAGGAACGCGAGAACCGCGAACGCCAGGCCCAGCGCGACCGCGAGCGCGCCGAGCGTGACGCCCAGCAGGGCGACCGGCCGCAATCCGACGGCAACGACGACGGCAGGGGCGACCAGAACCGCCAGGATCAGAACCGCACCGACCAGGGCAACCAGTCCGCGGACCAGAGCGGCCGCGACGGCGACCAGGGCAACCGCCGGGGCGACGATTCGTTCGAGGTGCGCGACAGCGGATCCGAGGCGGGCCTGGTCGAGACGCCGGAAAGTGCCTCGAACGCCGAGGACAAGCCGCGCAAGCCCCGCGCCCAGCGCAAGCCGCGCCGCAAGCCCGAGGACGG
>NZ_JBELMH010000027.1:5279-9502 GCF_042096055.1 Citreimonas sp.
CCGGGGCCGACCTCGAGCACGTCGGTCTGCGACAGGTCGCCGGCGATGCGCGCGATCCGTGCCGTCAGGTTCAGGTCCAGCAGGAAATTCTGCCCCAGCGACTTGCGCGCCGACAGGCCATGCTGCGCGATGACCTCGCGCAGGGGCGGAAGGGAATCGATGCCGCTCATGCGTGGGAGGGGTGCCGCGGGCTCATGCCTCGCCCCCGGCCATGCGCCAGGCCATGCGCAGCGCCTCGACGGTCGAGGACGGGTTGGCGCGGCCGGTGCCGGCGATGTCGAAGGCGGTGCCGTGGTCCGGCGAGGTGCGCACGAACGGTAGGCCCAGCGTCACGTTCACACCGCGGTCGAAATCCAGCGTCTTGATCGGGATCAGCGCCTGGTCGTGGTACATGGCGATCGCGGCGTCGTAGCGCGCGCGGGCGGCGGCGTGGAACATCGTGTCGGCCGAAAGCGGCCCGGCGATGTCCATGCCTTCGGCGCGCAAGCGGTCGAGCACGGGGCCGATGATCTCGATCTCTTCGCGTCCCATCCGGCCGCCTTCGCCGGCGTGGGGGTTCAGGCCCGCCACGGCGAGGCGCGGCTCGGCCACGCGGAACTGGGTGCGCAGCGCGTCGTGGGTGATGCGGATGCGCTTTTCCAGACGCTCGGGCGTGAGCGCGACGAAGACGTCGCGCAGGGCGACGTGGATGGTCGCGGGCACTACGCGCAACTGGTCCGAGGCGAGCATCATCACCACCTCGTCGACGCCCGCGAGGTCGGCCAGGAACTCGGTATGGCCGGGAAAGGTGAACCCGGCGCCCTCGGCCAGCGCCTGCTTGTGGATCGGCAGCGTGCACAGCGCCGAGGCGCGGCCCGAGCGGACCTCGGCCACCCCGCGGGTGATCGCCTCGACCACGCCAGCGGCGTGGGCGGGCTGCGCCCGGCCGGGCACCCGGGGGCCTTCTAAGCGCAGCGGCAGGACCGGCAGCGTGCCGGTCGGCACCTCGGCGGCCTGCGCGGGCGCGTCGATGACCGCGTGCGGCATGGTGCCCGGCAGGTGGTCGGGGTCGCCGATCAGGAAGAACGGCACCGTGCCGCCCAGCACGCGGCGGGCGGCCTCGGCCAGTTCTGGGCCGATGCCGGCCGGTTCGCCGCAGCTGACCGCGACGGGCGCGATCATCGCTCGACGATGCGGGCGTCGGCACGCAGCTGCGCAAGGAAGCCCTCGGCCTGCGATTGCAGGCGCTGGTTGCGCAGGTTCACGCCGAACTCCTGGCGATCGACCTCGGTGTTCACCGCGGCGGTGCGTCCGCAGAGCATCAGGAAGACCAGCGTCTGCCCGTCGGATCGCGTCAGCGCCGTGGACACCTCGCCGGGATCGAGCTTGGACAGTTCCAGCGCGATGTCGGTGGGCAGCTGTTCCGGCGGCAGCGTCTGGCGATCGAGCACCTCGGCCGGCTGGCCTTGCGCCGCGCCGTAAAGGTCGTCGCAGCGGTCGACGCGGGCGGCCAGCGCGCGGGCGCGCGCCAGCGTCTCGGCCGAGCGGCCGCCGGGGATGTAGTAGGCGGCGTATTCCACGGCGCCGATCTCGGGCGCGGAATAGCCGGTCTCCTCGATGTCGCGCAGCTGAAACAGCGCGATGGCGTCGGTCACGGGCAGCGGGTCGGTCACTTCGCCGGGGCGCAGGGCCAGCACCAGCGGCTGCAGCGGCGGCGGCAGTTCGTCCAGCGCGCGCCACGGCAGGCGGCCGCCCTGGTCGCGCGTGGCGGTGGCCGAGAAACGCCGCGCCTGCGCCGAGAACGCGGCCTCGGAGTCGAGCTCGGAGATCCGCTCGGCGCGGGCGCGCACCTCGTCGGCGGTCTGCGGGGTCACCGGCATGATGATCTCGGACAGCAGCACGCGCACGGTGCTGCCGCCGCCGCCCGACGACAGCGCGCGGTCGATCTCGTCCTCGGACACGGCGGAGTCGCGGGCGAAGCGCTGGCGCACGAGGTCGCGCCAGGCCACGCCGGCGCGCACGAAGTCGCGGAACGTCTCCTCGGCGACGCCGCGCTGCGCGAGGGCGGCGGTGAATTCCTCGCGGCTGAGGTTCGCGCGGCCGGCGAATTCCTCCATGCCCTCCAGCACGGCCTGTTCCTCGGGGCGGATGCCGGCCTGGGCGGCAGCCTCGAGGCGCAGGCGGTCGTCGATCAGCTGCTCGCGCGCCAGCGCCTGCAGGTCGCCGGGCGCGTTGAGCACCCCCAGCATCCGCGCGCGCTGCTCGAGCTCGTAGCCGGTGATCACCTGGTCGTTGACGGTCAGCGCGGGGGCGAACATCCCCTGCTGCGCCACCGCCGCGACGGGCGACAGGGCAAGCGCGCCGGCGACGGCCAGCCGGGCGAGGAAACGGGTCGCTAGGAACATGAAGGTCGGATCTCCTTGGCGGGACCGCCCGTGGAAAAGCCCAGCAGGGCGACGGACAGGTCGAAATCTGTGGACGGCTCCACGTTGGCGGAGGAGGCGTAGCGGCGCGTGGCCGAAAGCCCCACCTCGACGCATCGGGTTCGGTATTGCAGCCCCAGCCCCACACGGTCAAGGCGCTGGCCGGCCAGATCGTAGCGCCACTCGGTCGAGGTCCGCCAGTTCGGCGTCACCTGATAGGCCGCATCCAGCGTCCATTCGGACTGGGCCTCGTCGCGGTCCTCTTCGGGATCGGTGACCAGCAGCACGTAGGACGCGCCCAGGTCGATCCGGTCGTTGGACCAGGCGGCGCGCGCTTCGGCCTTGGAAAAGCGCTGTTCGTCGTCCAGCAGACCACGCGCCGAGATCGACAGCCCGTTGGTGTTGGCGAAGCGGCCGGCGATCAGCAGGTCCGACCGCTCGTCCTCGAGCCCCGAGGAACGGGTGAAGGCCTCGTCCGCCTCGTCGCGCCAGACGCGGCCGACGGTCAGCGCGGCGGTCCAGCCAGCGGGCGCGCGGTGCATCATGCGCAGTCCGGCGGCCAGCGTGGTGCCGTGTTCGCGCCGGTCGGCGGCCGGGAAGCGCGACAGGCTCAGCAGGTTGGCCTCGTCGAACTCGGGGCGGGTGCTTTCGTCGTTGGGGTTGTCGGGGCGCGTGCCGCCGACCCAGCCCAGCTGCATGACGGGTTCGATCAGCGTGCGCGCGCCGCCCGCGCCGCTGCGCGCGAAGGGCCAGCGCAGCTCGAGCGCCACGCCCGGCGTCGCGGCCGAGACGTCCTCGGGCGAGGTGGCGTCCTGCCGGATCGCGAACCGGTCGAGCCACAGATGCGTCGAGGCGCCCGCGCGCAGGCCCAGCGGCAGCGTCCAGCGGTCGCGCCAGCTGATCTCGGCGTTGAGACGCGCGAGGTCGCGGCCGTCGACGACGTCGTCCTCGTCGGCGCTGTCGATGTCGATCGAGGAATAGCGGTAATGCGCGTGCGCCACCGCGTCGACGCGCACCTCGCCGCCGATCCGCGCGGGAAAGTAGCGCCGCTGGTAGCGGATGTCGCCGACGATGGTGGGCTGGGTGTCGTTGTCCTCGGATTCGCGCAGCGACTGGTAATGCACCAGCGCCGCCTGCAGCAGGCTGTCGCGGCGCGCGCGGCTCAGCGTCACGGTGCTGTCCAGCCGGTCGGCGCTGGTGATGCCGTAGGCGTTGAGGTAGGACGGGTCGGTGACCAGCTTGGCGTCGAAGTGCAGCTGCAGGCCGCGCCCCAGCGCGAAGTCGCCCTCGGCAAACAGGTAGCCGCGCGGGCCCTCGGTGTCCAACGTGTCGCTGGATGCGGCGCCGTTGACCACGAGGTCGCCGTTGACGAAGGCGCGGCGGTAGCGGAATTCCAGCGTGCGGGTCTTGGGCGACAGATAAGGCGTCAGGGTGATGTCCTGGTGGTCGCCGATCGGGATGAAATACGGGATCTTGATGCCGAACCCCAGCAGGGTCGAGCTGCGCAGCGTGGGGAACAGGAAGCCGCGCGCGCGTTCGAGCGTCGGGTCGGGCACGCGCAGGCGCGGCAGGTAGAAGACCGGCACGTCGAGCACGCGCAGCTGGGCGTTGTCGAAGTAGATCTGGTTTTCCTGCTGGTCGTGGACCACGCGCGTGGCGCGGATCGACCAAAGCGGCGCGCGGCCGGCGCAGATCTGGCACGAGGTTACGGCCACCCGCGACAGCGCGTTGTAGCGCCCGTCGACGCGGCGCGCCTCGACCGCGGCAAGCTGCAGCTGGTCGTCGAGCACGATGCGCGCGCCGGCCAGCAAGCCGTTGCGA
>NZ_JBELMH010000027.1:9602-36501 GCF_042096055.1 Citreimonas sp.
AAGCTGCAGCTGGTCGTCGAGCACGATGCGCGCGCCGGCCAGCAAGCCGTTGCGAAAGCCTTCGTCCAGTTCCGCCGCCGAGGCCAGGATCGTGACCCGGCCGCTTTCGTCTGTGATGCGGATCGGACCCTCGACCGACAGCTGGCCGGCCTCGCGGTCGTAGACGATGCGGCTGGCCTGCAGGCGCGTGCCGTCGGACAGCGCTTCGACGTTGCCGGTAGCGATCAGGCGGGACTGGTCCTCGATCACGACGTTGTCCGCGACCAAGATGGCCGGATCGGCGGCATCCTGCTGAGCAAGCGCGGGAAGGCCGAGCGAGACGAGCGCGGCGAAAGCCAGGAACAGCCGCATCATGTCAGCCATCCTCCCTCTGCAGGACGAGTCCCAGCGCCAGCAGCAGCGAGGCCACCGGCGGAACCCAGGCGGCGAGCGCCGGCGACAGCTGGCCGTTCTCGCCCATGATCTGCGCGAAGTTGCGCACGTAGTACAACCCGAAGCCCAGCAGCACCGCGGACAAGACCGCAAGGCCGGTGCGCGCGCCGCGGGCCGGACGCATGGTGAAGGCGGCGCCGATCAGCACCATGGCGACCAGGAAGATCGGGCGCGCCAGCTCCATCTGCAGCCAGACGAGGTGCCGGCGCGCCGAGAAGCCCGCGACCTGCAGGTCGGAAATGAACGCGGGCAGATCCCAGATCGACACGTCTTCGGGCCGGCCGAAGCGGTCGCGGATGTTCTCCTGCGTGAGGCTCGAAGGCAGCGTCAGCGTGGCGTGGTCGCGCGCGCCGAGCTGCGGGTTCAGACCCGGCGTCAGCGGCCAGACCGTCGCGTCGCTCAGCCGCCACGCGCCCGGTTCCAGCGCCGCCTCGCGCGCGACGATGCGCCGGTCGGGGCCGCCGCCGGGCAGGTAGGTGACGATATCGACGTCGTAGAGCACCGTCGCCTCGGCGTTGGCGCGGGCGGCGCGGATCACCGCGCGGCCCTCGTCGCCGCCCTGGCGCAGCCACAGCCCCTCGGCGCCGATCGACAGCGTCGGCATCTCGCCCGAGCGCACTTCCTCGCGCAGGTCGGTGTAGCGTTGCGAGGTCGCGGCGACGATCGGGTTCATCATCGCCACGGTCAGGCCGCCGATCACCGTCGCGACCAGCACCGGCGCGGCCAGCACCACCAGCCCCGAGCGTCCCGAGGCGCGCGCGACCACCAGTTCCGACGACCGCGCGAGCGCGAGGAACAGCGCGATGGTCGCGAGGATCATCACCAGCGGCATGATCTGGTAGAGGCCCGCCGGCAGCTTCAGCGCGGTCAGCTGCGCCACCTGGCCGAAGACCATGTCGGGCTCGGCTGCGCGCAACTCCTCGATCAGGTCCAGCAGGAACTGGAACAGGCCGAAGATCGCCAGCACCGACAGGAAGGTCCACAGGAAGCGGCGGGCAAAGTAGTAATGCAGGATCATGCCGAGGCCCCGGCCGCCCGGTCGGCCCGGGCCGCACGGCGGCGCGCGCCGCCGAAGGGGCTGGACGCGCGCGCCAGCAGCATGGCCACCATCCCGAACCCCACCACCGACGGCAGGTAGACCAGCGGCCAGAGCCGCGCATTCGTGCGCACCGGATCGGTCACGGCGCTTTCCACCAGCTTGATGATCACCAGCAGCATGATCGCGCCGACGATCCGCCGCCCCACGCCGAAGCGCGAGAACGTGCCGGAATTGAGCGCCGCGAACCCGACCAGCGCCGCGACCAGCGCCAGGATCGGCTGCTGGAAGCGGGTGTGCGCCTCTTCCATCACCTCGCCCACCGTCTTGCCACCCAGTTCGGCCGCGCGTTCGGGCTGGGTCAGCAATTCCCAGGTCGAGACGTATTCGATCCGCCGCCGGCCAGATGTCTGCTGCTCGACGAGGCCCGAAACGTCATAGGTCAGATCGGTGAAGTTCGTGGTCGAGAGGCGGCGGGTTTCGGTGTTCAGCGTCTGCGCCATGCCGGCGACCATCAGCAGTTTCGGCCCCGCGTCGTCGCGCACCACGTAGGCGCGCTCGGCTGTGTAGGTGATCTCGCGCCCCGCGTCGCGGCGGTCGGTCAGCAGCACGTCCGACAGCTCGCCCTCGGGCGAGATCTCGCGCATGTAGAGGGTCACGCCGCGGGTGGGGTGCAGGAACGTCCCCTCGCGCAGCAGCCGCGCGCTGACCGAACCGGAAATCTCGGCCTCGCGCAGGCGCAGCTGTTCGCGGGCCGCGGGGATCAGCGCGTGGGTCAGCACGGCGGTCATCAGCATGACCAGTACGCCGAACACCGCCACGGGGCGCGCCAGGCGCCACGGCGACAGCCCCGAGGCCTGCACCACCGTCAGCTCGGATTCGTTCGAAAGGCGGTTGGTGACGTAGACCGCGGCCGCGAAGGCCGCCATCGGCAGCACCAGCGCCACGACCTGCGGCAGCGACAGGGCGGTGAATTCCAGGAAGATGCCCGCAGAATGGCCGTCGGCGATCAGCCGGTCGAACAGCAGCACAGCCCGGTTCACCCAGTAGACCGCGACCAGCACCAGGGCGAAGAAGCCGAACAGCACCATCAGTTGCGACAGGACGTATCTGTCGAATCTCTGCACGCGGCGCGCCCCCTCCGATGCCCCCAAGGTGTGCCGACGCTACCGGATCGGGCAGGGCAGGGAAAGGCGGCTCTGGCCATCCGCGGCGGGGCGGATTACCTGTTGTCGCGACATCTTCAGGAGGAACGGCATGACCGAGCTGCGCGCAATCGCTTTCGAACCCGTGGATCTGGACGCGCTGGCGGAGGCCGAGGGCCGCGTGGCCGTCACGGTCGCGCCCGACGGCACGATGTCGCCCGGTGCGCGGCGGCTCAACCGGCTGACCAAGGGCGCCGTGGCGCGCGCGCTGGAAAGCGACGGCTGGGAAAAGCTGTCCGAGGGCGACGCGATGGCACTTGGTTTTCCGGCTGGCATGGCGGCCGATGGTGTGGACGTGGTCAAGCTGTCGCGCAGGCCGGACGTGGCCACCGCGCGCAAGGCCGGGGCCTCGGTCGCGGTGCGCGCGGGCGACGCGCCGGTGCTGCTGCTGGTGGAGACCACGACACGCCCCGAGGAGATCGCGCTGGGGCTGGGCCTGCGCGGCTATTCCTTCGGCGCGCGCAAGTCCGAGGCGCAGAAGTTACGCGGCGACGCCCGCGTGATGGTCAAGGACCCCGACGGCGCCCGCACCAAGTGGGAGGTATCGCGCGCCGTGGCCGAGGGCGTGTTCTTCACGCGCGACCTGATCTCGGAACCCGCCAACGTGCTGACCACGACCGAGTTCGCCGACCGGCTGCTGGCGCTGAAGGATCTGGGCGTCGAGGTCGAGGTGCTGGACGAGGACCGCATGACCGAGCTGGGCATGGGCGCGCTGCTTTGCGTGGGCCAGGGCTCGCACAGCCCGTCGAAGATGGTGATCATGCGCTGGAAGGGCGGGCAGGGCGATCCGCTCGCGCTGGTCGGCAAGGGCGTGGTGTTCGACACCGGCGGCATCAGCCTCAAGCCGGCGCAGGGCATGGAAGACATGACCATGGACATGGGCGGCGCGGGCGTCGTCGCGGGCGTGATGAAGACGCTGGCCATGCGCAAGGCCAAGGCCAACGTCGTGGGCCTGGTCGGGCTCGTCGAGAACATGCCCTCGGGCAACGCGGTGCGGCCGGGCGACATCGTGACCTCGATGAAGGGCGACACGATCGAGGTGATCAACACCGATGCCGAAGGGCGGCTCGTGCTGGCGGACGTGCTCTGGTACGCGCAGGAGCACGAGAACCCGGCGGCGATCGTGGATCTGGCGACTTTGACCGGTGCCGCGATCATCGCGCTGGGGCACGAGAACGCCGGCGTGTTGTCGAACGACGACGATCTGGCGGGCGCGTTCCTGAAGGCCGCCGGCACCGAGGGCGAGGGCGCCTGGCGCCTGCCGCTGGGCAAGGCCTACGACGATCAGTTGAAGTCGATGAAGGCCGACATGAAGAACACCGGCGGCCGGCCCGCGGGTACGATCACCGCGGCGCAGTTCCTCAAGCGTTTCGTCAGGGACGACATGCCGTGGGTGCACCTGGACATCGCCGGCGTCGCGCAGGTGTCGAAGGACACAGCACTGGCGCCCAAGGGCGCGACCGGCTGGGGCGTCATGGCGCTGGACCGGCTGGTGCGCGACCGCTTCGAGGGCTGAGTTGGGTGCCGCGTACTTCTACCACCTGACGCGCCGGCCGCTCGACGCGGCGCTGGTGGCGTTGCTTGAGCGGTCGCTGGCGCAGGGTTGGCGCGTGGCGGTGCGCGGCACCGACCCCGAGCGGCTGGCCTGGCTGGACACGAAGCTGTGGGAAGGGCCGCAGGAGTCGTTCCTGCCGCACGGGCTGGCGGGCGGGGCGCACGACGCGGACCAGCCGATCCTGCTGACCGCGTCGGCGCAGGCGGCCAACGATCCAGCCTGCGTCATGGCCGTGGACGGCGCGCCGGTCGAGCCCGCCGAGGTCGGCCGGCTGGAGCGGGTCTGCATCCTGTTCGAGGACGACGACGAGGCGTTGCAGACCGCGCGCGGCCAGTGGAAGGCGCTGACCGCTGCGGGCTGTTCGGCGCAATACTGGTCCGAGGAATCCGGCCGGTGGGAGAAGAAGGCCGAGGCCTGAGCCTCAGTCGCGTTCCAGTACCATCTGGCCGCCTTCGATCTGCACGCGGTCGAAGCGCTGCAGGTAGCTCATCCCCAGTAGCGAGCCGAACATGTCCGCGTCATTGACATGAGCCGAGACGTTGCGGTCGGCGAAGGGCCCGAAATCGACGCTGTCGATGCGCACCGGCGCGGTGCGGACGACACCATTGGCGGTCTGCGCCTCGCCGAAGAAGGGAAGATCGTCGCTGAGGAGCCCCGCGCGCGCCGCGTCGTCGCGGCTGAGCACCATCGACGTGGCGCCGGTGTCGACCACGAAGCGCGTCGGCACGCCGTTGAGCTCGAGCGTGGCGTAGTAGTGCCCGTCGGGCGCGCGCGGCAGCACGATGCGTCCGGCCTCGGCAAAGACTGCCTGCCGGGGCGCCACGGCGCCGCGGATGTCGGACCACAACCCGATGGCGGCGATCACACCCAGGAAGATCAGCGCCCAGATCGCCAGGTGCTGCATGCTTCTGCCGATGGATTGCCGGCCGCGCACGAAGACCATGACGACCAGCGCGGTGCCCAGGATGGACAGGTAGACCAGGCTTTCGATGTTGATGCCGTTCATGCACGCTCCTGTTGGCTGGGGCGGATATGGGCATTCGCGCGGCGGGTTTTGAGGGGCGTCAGGCGGCAACCAGCCCGAAATCGCGCAGACCTTCCAGCACGAACTGCACCGACAGCGCCGCCAGCAGCATGCCCAGCAGGCGTGTCACCACGGTGATCCCGGTGCGCCCCAGCGCGCGTTCGATCAGGCCGGCCATCAGGAACAGGCTCAGCGCGATGGCCAGCACCGCGAGCATCACGCCCAGCACCGCCGCGACCGACGTGGCATCACCGGCCTGGCCGGTCAGCAGGATGATCGTGGCGATCGCTCCGGGGCCGGCGAGCAGCGGAATCGCGATGGGAAAGACCGACGGGTCGGGAAACGGCTCGTCCTCGGCCTGGTCCGCGCGGCGCTTGGTGCGGCGTTCGAACAGCATGTCGAGTGCGGTCAGGAACAGCAGGATGCCGCCGGCGATCCGGAAGGCGGGCATCGAGATCCCGATGAAACCCAGCACCGCCTCGCCGAAGAAGGCGAACAGCATCAGCACGCCGGCCGCGATCACGCAGGCGCGCAGCGCGACGGCGCGGCGATGCGCGGCGTCGGTGTCCTGCGTGAGCGCGATGAAGATCGGCGTCAGCCCGATCGGGTCCATGACCACGAACAGCGTCGCGAAGGCGGTGATCAGGAAGGCCGGGTCCATTACCCGCGCCTAGCGCGGCCCGGGCTGCCGCGCAAGCCTCAGGCCGAGGCGGGCGCCTCGTTCATCCGCGCCTCGGCGGCGTCGAGCCGCGCCTGGGCCTGCTCCCAAAGCCCCTCGGCCTTGGCCAGGCCGTCCTGGACCTCGGCGTACTTGCGGTTCCAGACGTCGAGATCGCCGGCACGCTCGACATCGTAGAGCTTCGGGTCCGCGAGCTTTGTCTGCAGCTTGCCGCGCATGTCCTCGAGCTTGGCGACGCGGTCCTCGCACTTGCGCAGGTCGGCCCGCAGGGCGGTGATCTCGTCCTTGGTGGGCTTGGGCTTGCTCGGCTTTTCCTTGCGCCGCGCCTTGGCGGGCTTGTCCGCCGCGTCGTTGAGCAGCAGCGCGCGGTAGGCGTCGAGATCGTCGTCGTAGGGGGCCACCGTGCCGCCCGAGACCATCCACAGCCGGTCGGCGACCATGCCCAGCAGGTGCATGTCGTGGCTGACCAGGATCACAGCGCCTTCGTAGGCGTTCAGCGCCTCGACCAGCGCCTCGCGGCTTTCGATGTCGAGGTGGTTGGTCGGCTCGTCGAGGATCAGCATGTGCGGCGCATCGAGCGTGGCCAGCAGCAGCGACAGCCGCGCTTTCTGTCCGCCCGAAAGCCGCCCGACCTCGGTATCCGCCTGCGCCGCCATCAGGCCGAAGCCGGCGAGCTGGGCGCGCAGCTTCGATTGCAGCACGCCGGGGCGCGCGCGCAGCATGTGCTGGATCGGCGTCTCCTCGACGCGCAGCTCGTCCACCTGGTGCTGGGCGAAGTAGCCGACCCGCAGCTTGGTACTGCGCGTCATCTTGCCCGCCATCAGCGGCAGCCGGTCGGCGAGCAGCTTCGACAGGGTCGACTTGCCCTGGCCGTTGCGGCCCAGCAGCGCGATGCGGTCGTCCTGATCGATGCGCAGGTTCAGCTTCTGCAGCACGACGGTGTCGCCATAGCCTGTCTCGCCGCCTTCCAGCGCCACGATGGGCGGCGACAGCGCCTCGGGCTGCGGAAAGGTGAAGACGGCCTTGGCGGCTTCCTCGGGCGTGGTGACGGTGTCCATCCGCTCGATCATCTTAAGGCGCGACTGGGCCTGCTTGGCCTTGGATGCCTTGGCGCGGAAGCGGTCGACGAAGCTTTGGAGATGGGCGCGGCGGGCCTCCTGCTTCTTGGCGAAGGCGGCGGCCTGGGCGCGCTTCTCGGCGCGCTGGCGGGCGAACTGGTCGTAAGGACCCTGGTAGTAGGTGAGCTTGCGGTCCTCGAGATGCAGGATCCCGCCCACCGCGCGGTTCAGCAGCCCTCGGTCGTGCGAGATCACGATCACCGTGTGTGGGTAGCGCGTGAGGTAGCCCTCGAGCCACAGCGCGCCCTCGAGATCGAGGTAGTTGGTCGGCTCGTCGAGCAGCAGTAGGTCGGGCTGCGCGAAGAGCACGCCGGCCAGCGCCACACGCATCCGCCAGCCGCCCGAGAAGTCGGAACACGGCCGCTGCTGCGCCTCGGCGTCGAAGCCCAGGCCCTTGAGGATGCTCGCCGCGCGGCCCTCGGCCGACCAGGCGTCGATGTCGGCCAGCCGGGTCTGCACTTCGGCGATGCGGTGCGGGTCGGTGGCAGTCTCGGCCTCGGCCATCAGCGCTGCGCGTTCGGTGTCGGCGGCCAGCACGGTCTCGATCAGCGAGATGTCCGACGAAGGCGCTTCCTGCGCCACGCCGCCGATGCGCGCGCGCGAGGGCAGCGCGATCTCGCCCCGGTCCAGCGTCAGCTCGCCCCGGATGAGGCGGAAGAGCGTGGTCTTGCCCGCGCCGTTGGGCCCGACGAGTCCCACCTTGTGGCCGTCGGGAATCGTCGCAGTGGCGCCGTCGAACAGCGGCCGGCCCTCGACCGAATAGGCGATGTCTGTGATCTGCAGCATGGCAGGCCTCTAGCAGCTTCGCGGGGGAAGGAAAACGCCCGAAACGCGCGCCGGGTCACGCGGCACGCGCCGTGTGGCCGGGCCCCATTTTCTCGGGAGATATCCCGGGTGAGTCGACGGGGGCAGAGACCCCGCCAACATCGGCGCCGGCTGCACCTCCGCGAAAGCCGGGCGCCGGGCCTTCCCAATCCGGGATGCCCATGCTAACGCCGCGCCCAATCCACACCGCCGGCCCCGCCGGCCCCTCAACAGACGGAGCGACCCCAATGGCGACCGAACGTACCCTTTCGATCATCAAGCCCGACGCCACCCGCCGCAACCTGACCGGCAAGATCAACGCCAAGTTCGAGGATGCCGGCCTGCGCATCGTCGCGCAGAAGCGCATCCAGCTGACCAAGGCGCAGGCCGGCGAGTTCTACGCCGTCCACAAGGAACGCCCTTTCTACGACGAGCTGTGCGAGTTCATGGCGTCCGAGCCGGTCGTCGTGCAGGTGCTGGAAGGCGAAGGCGCCATCGCGAAGAACCGCGAAGTGATGGGCGCGACGAACCCTAAGGACGCGGCACCCGGTACGATCCGCGCCGAATTCGCCGAATCCGTGGGCGAGAACTCGGTCCACGGCTCGGACGCGGCCGACACCGCTGCGCAGGAGATCGCGTACTTCTTCTCGGGTCTGGAACTGGTCGGCTGAACGCCGTCGCCGGTTCGGAAATGTGAAAGGCGCCCCGCGGGGCGCCTTTTTTTATGACCGGTCGGGAGTCACAGGAACGGCCGTTGCGCCGGCATCCCGGTCAGCGGCGGCGCGTCGGGTCCGGGGTCGTCGGGCTGGGGAAAAAGCGGCACCACGTTCGAAGGCGGCGTGTCGCCGCCGCGCGGCATGGCGTGGCGCAACTCGATATGCGCGCGCAGAAGGGCCACGTTGCGCAGATTAGCCTTGTACGCGATGTCAAAGATGTCGCCGACCAACGGCACCACACCGATGGCCCAGTCGATGGCGATGTTCGTCGCCATCTTGGTCAGCAGGCGGCGCGGCGCGCCGGCCATGTTCGCCACCTGCAGGATGTAGAGCGATGGCAGCATCGCCAACGCGTCGCCTACGCCGGGCACGAGGCCCAGAACGGCGTCCATGCCGAAGGTCATGCGGGTGAACGGGATCCGCACGGCGTTGTCCATCCGGCGGGCGATCTTCTCGGCGCGGGCGAGACGCGTGTAGTCGCGATGCGTGTCCATCGCTCAGACCTTGCGGACGTCCGGGCCGGTTCTGGCGATGATCCAGATAGCGTGCACGATGCCGGGGATGTAGCCCAGGATCGTCAGCAGGATGTTGAGCCAGAAATGCTTGCCCAAGCCGACCTGCAGGAAAACGCCCAGCGGCGGCAGGATGATGGCGAAGATGATGCGAATAATGTCCATCGGGAATGTCTCCTCTCGGTTCGCCGATGAAACCCGTGCGGGACCGTTTCGGTTCCGTCAGTTCGACAGCCCGATGTCGCGCAGGAACCGCGCGAGATCGGGCGAGAGCGCCGCATCGCTTTGCGCATTTCGGGACTTGATGGCGTCGAAGCTGCGCCGCAGGGCGGCTTTCTCGTCGCCCTTGCAGTCGTTCCACGGGCGGCCCTGCAGCGCCATGTGCAGCACGTAGTAGCCGATGAAGTGCGGCCGCTCGCCGGCGGCGAGCAGGCGGGCGTAGGCCTCGTCCGCGCCCAGCGCGCGCAGGGTTTCCGCGTCCTGAATGCCGGCGCGGGTGCAGGCCTGCTCGAACGCCGGGCCGAGGTTGCGGATGCTGCTGACGGGCGTGCCGCCGGCGGCCATGGCGTCAGGCCGCCTCGGCGCGACGGGCCGCGAAGCCGCAGAGCGTGTCGATCGCCTCGACCAGGCGGGTGTCCTCGACGGTCAGGGCGACGCGGATGTGCCCGGCGGCCGAGCGGCCGAAGCTTTCCCCCGGCATGACCGCGATGCCGTGCGTGTCAAGCAGGGATTCGGCGAAGTCGCGGCCCGAGAGGCCCGTCGCGCGGATGTCGAGCATCAGGTACATGGCGCCCTGCGAAGGGATTGCGCGGACGAGGTCCTGGCGCGACAGCGCGCCCAGAACCAGCGCGCGCCGGCGGCGGAAAGGGTCGGCCACGGCGCGTTCGGGCGCGTCGCCCTGCGCCAACGCGAAGGCGGCGCCGTCCTGGATGAAGCCCGCGACGCCGTAGGTGGTCGACGTCGACAGGTCGATCAGCGCATCGATGGCGGCCTGCGGCCCGACGATCCAGCCCACGCGCGACCCGGTCATGGCGTGGCTTTTCGACATCGAGCCGATGACCAGCGTGCGCTCGGCCATGCCGGGCAGGGCGCGGGGCGACAGGTGCTCGCCTTCCCAGATCTGGGTGTCGTAGACCTCGTCCGAGATCACCCACAGGTCGCGCGCCTGCGCCACGCGGGCGATCGCCTGGAGCGTCTCGGCCGGGTAGATCGCGCCGGTCGGATTGTTGGGCGTGTTGAGCAGCAGCGACCGCGCGCCGGTTCCGCGTGCGATGCGGTCGATGCGGTCCGGATCGGGCAGGAAGCCGTCGGCGGCGTCGGTCTCGATCGCGATGGCCCGGGCCGAGGCGCCGCGGATCGTGCCGGGATAGGTCGCGTAGTAGGGATCGATGTAGAGCGCCGTGTCGCCCGGTGCGCAGACCGCGATATGCGTAGCGAAGAGGCCTGCCTGTCCGCCCGCGGTGACGACGACGTTTTCGCGCGCGGTCTCGGCGCGGGTGCGGGTTGTGACCCGCGCCGCGATGGCGTCGCGCAGGGCAGGCGTGCCGGGCACCATGGCATAGCCGGTGTGGCCCGCCAAAGCCGCCTTGTGCATCGCTTCGAGGATGGCGCGGTCGGTGCCGATATCATGCTCGCCGATCGTCAGCTCGGTCACCGGCTTGCCCGCCGCGACCATGGCGCGGGCACGGTAGAACACCTCCCACCCGTCCGAGCCGCCTTCGTTGAGCGAGGTGATGCGGGACGACAGCTGCGGCATGGAAGGCTCCGGGAATGCGGGACGGGTGCGCCGTGCATGCCAGAGCCGCGGTGCTGCGGCAAGCGGCGGGGATGTTCATCTTCGGTCAACGAAGATTGCCAAACGGTGAATTTGCCGACCGCGGCAGGGGAGTCTCGGAAAGGTTCGCAAGCCTAGGGTTGGTGCAGTGCTGGACCTGAGGGCGACGGGTCAGGGCAGAAGTTCGACCGTCGCCCGATGCTCTCTGGGGGGGAGACCTACAGGCAAAAAAGGTGTCGAGCATGACCGAGCAGTATGACGACCAAACCAACAACAACAACGGCAACATCATCAACGAAGACAAGACCCTGATCCGCGCCGACAGCCGGCTGACCAAGCTGGAGGAAGAACGCGAGGCGATCGCCGAGACGCTGACGGACCTGCGCGAGCAGGTGGCGATGCTGAGCCGGAAGTTGCGGGCCGGGGATTACGCAAAGAGCACGGACGACGGCAAGCTTCTGGCGGACATCCGCTACTGGCTGCGGGCCGCGCGGGAAACGGAGGCCGAAATTGACGATCTCAGACGACGCGACAACGGAATTGTCGGCGAATACGGATTGGACCTCGACCAGGCATGCGTTGCGGTCCGGTGCCGCCTGGATAGCCTCCGAACCTGCTGCGGTGCAGAAGAGGTTTCTTGATAGCCTGCAACCGGGGGAGCGCCTCGCGCTCCCCTTCCTGTTCGACTTCTGGGCGCACGATCACCAGTTGCCGCCCGAGGGCGACTGGCGCACCTGGGTGATCCTTGGCGGGCGCGGCGCGGGCAAGACCCGCGCCGGTGCCGAATGGGTGCGGTCGATGGTCGAGGGCTCGCGCCCGCGCGATCCCGGCAAGTGCAAGCGCCTGGCGCTGATCGGCGAGACCTTCGACCAGGTGCGCGAGGTGATGATCTACGGCGACAGCGGGATCATGGCGTGCTCGCCCCCCGACCGGAAGCCGAAATGGGTGGCCTCGCGCCGGTGCTTGGTGTGGCCCAACGGCGCCGAGGCGATGTGCTTTTCGGCGCATGACCCGGAATCGCTGCGCGGGCCGCAATTCGATGGCGCCTGGGCGGACGAACTGGCGAAGTGGCCGAAGGCGCGCGAGACGTGGGACATGCTGCAGTTCGGCCTGCGTCTGGGTGACGATCCGCGCGCCTGCGTGACGACGACACCGCGCAACGTCGACGTGGTCAAGGAGCTGCTCGAGCTGCCATCGACCGTGGTGACGCGCGCGCCGACCGAGGCGAACCGCGCACATCTGGCGGCGTCCATTCTGGCCGAGGTCCGCACCCGGTACGAAGGCACGAAGCTGGGCATGCAGGAACTGGACGGCGTGCTGGTCGAAGAGGTCGACGGGGCGTTGTGGACGCGCGAGATGCTGGAAGGCGCGCGCGCCGCGCGGCTGCCTGCGTTCACGCGCATCGTCGTCGCGGTCGACCCGCCGGCGGGTTCGGGCCGGAAATCCGACGCTTGCGGCATCGTCGTCGTGGGCGTCGTGCAGCGCGGGGCCCCGCAGGACTGGCGCGCCGTGGTGCTCGAGGATGCGAGCGTTCAGGGCGTCTCGCCCACCGGCTGGGCGCAAGCGGCGGTTCGCGCGCACGAGCGCTGGCAGGCCGACCGCGTGGTTGCCGAGGTCAACATGGGCGGCGAGATGGTCGAGACCGTGCTGCGCCAGGTCGCGCCGCTGCTGCCCGTCCGCAAGGTACACGCCACGCGCGACAAGACTGCGCGCGCTGAGCCGGTGGCCGCCCTCTACGAGCAGGGTCGCGTGGCGCATGCCGCGGGTCTCGGCACGCTGGAATCGCAGATGTGCCTGATGACGCAGACCGGATTCGCAGGCACCGGCAGCCCCGATCGCGTCGACGCTCTGGTCTGGGCGCTGACCGATCTGATGATCGAGCCCGCGCGGAACTGGCAGTTGCCGAACGTGCGTACGCTGCCGTGAAGCGGCGTTAAGAGCTGCCCCCTAGGGTGATTTTCAACGGCGCGGAACACGACCCGCACCACCGACAACGAACCGATCCGATCCGATCGAACCGACAGCCGGACGTGCATAGGCGCGCGACCGGACACGGCGCTGCCGACTGTCGGCGGACAAAAGGAGCAAGGCGCGATGGTATTCGATTTTCTCATGCGGCGCGAACAGCAGGCCCCGGCGCAACCGGCCGAGGTCAAGGCCTCGGCCACCGGGCCGGTCGTCGCGCACATGACCAGCGGCCGCGTCGCCTGGTCGCCGCGGGACACGGTCACGCTGACGAAGCAGGCCTTCACCGGCAACCCGGTGGGCTTTCGCGCGGTGAAGCTGATCGCCGAGGCCGCCGCCGCGCTCCCGCTGGTGCTGCAGGACGACCAGACGCGCTATGCCGCCCATCCTCTGCTGCGCCTGATCACGGCGCCCAATCCCGCACAGGGCCGGGCCGAGCTGTTCGAGGCGCTTTACGGCCAGCTGCTGCTGTCGGGCGACGGGTACCTCGAGGCGGTGGTGGGCGAGGCCACCGGCATGCCGCTGGAGCTTCACGTGCTGCGCTCGGACCGGATGGCGGTGGTGCCGGGCAAGGACGGCTGGCCGGTCGCTTATGACTACACCGTCGGCGCACGCAAGCTGCGCTTCGACGTCTCTGGCGCGCTCCAGCCCATCTGCCACATCCGCAACTTCCATCCGCAGGACGATCATTACGGGCTGAGCCCGCTGCAGGCCGCCGCGCAGGCGATCGACGTGCACAACGCCGCATCGCGCTGGTCCAAGGGGCTGCTGGACAACGCCGCGCGGCCGTCGGGCGCCATCGTCTGGCGCGGCACGGACGGTCAGGGGCACATGACCAACGAACAATACGACCGGCTGGTGTCCGAGATGGAGAACAACCATCAGGGCGCGCGCAACGCCGGACGGCCGATGCTGCTGGAAGGCGGGCTGGACTGGAAACCGATGGGCTTCTCGCCCTCGGACATGGAGTTCCAGAAGACCAAGGAATCCGCGGCGCGCGAGATCGCGGTCGCCTTCGGGGTGCCGCCGATGCTGCTGGGCATCCCGGGAGAGGCGACCTACGCCAACTACGCCGAGGCGCACCGGGCGTTCTACCGCCTGACGGTGTTGCCGCTGGCGACGCGCGTCGCTGACGCGGTGGGTCGCTGGTTGTCGGGGTTCGTGGACGACGCGGTGACTCTGAAGCCCGACCTCGACCAGGTGCCCGCGCTGGCGACCGAGCGCGACGCACAGTGGAGCCGCGTGGCGCAGGCCGACTTCCTGACAACCGCCGAGAAACGCGCCCTGCTTGGTCTGCCGGTGCTCGAGACCGGGGGGCAGGACGGTGAGTGACCCGCGCCGCACGTCCGAGCCCTTCGCCTGCGCGCCGGGCCTTCGGCTGGAAGCGCACGAGCGGGTCAGCAAGCTGCAGATCGACGCGCTGGATGCCCGGCTCGGGCGGCTCGATGCCTTGCTCGAGCGGCTGGAGAAGCGGCTTTGGGTGACGGTCTACGGCGTGGTCGCGGTGATCCTGGCCGACGTTGTGCGCGAGATCGCCGTCGCCGTTCCCTGAGGCACATCGTCATCGGCCCGGCCGTGCCGGGACGCAGTCAAGCCGCGGGAGGCCTGCCGCCCGCACGTCATTGAGAAGGGTCTGACATGGATCTCGAACACAAGTTCTGCCGCTTCGACACCGAGGTCACCGTCGTCGAGGGTTTCCGGATCGAGGGTTACGCCTCGCTCTTTGGCGCCTGCGACCAGGGCGGAGACGTGGTGGCGCGCGGCGCCTACGCCGCCAGCCTGAAGCGGCTGACCACCGAAAAGCGCGCGGTCAAGATGCTGTGGCAGCACGACCCGGCCCAGCCGATCGGCGTCTGGGACGAGGTGCGCGAGGACGAGCGCGGCCTCTATGTCAAGGGCCGGCTGCTGGACAGCGTCGAGCGGGGCCGCGAGGCCGCCGCGCTGATCGAGGCGGGCGCGATCGACGGGCTGTCGATCGGCTACCGCACCGTGCGTGCCGCCAAGAACGAGAAGGGCCTTCGGGTTCTGAGCGAACTGGAGCTTTGGGAAGTCTCGCTGGTGACCTTCCCGATGCTGCCCAGTGCCCGCGTGGCGTCCAAGGGCGAGGACCCTTCGGATCCCAGCTGGCGCGAACTGGCGCAAGTCCTCGAGGACGCGCGCCGCAACCTGGCGGGCGTCTGACGCGCGCCACTCATGAGGGAGCCAATGTCCATGAGCGCATCCGAGATTTCGTCTCGGACCGGGGAAGATGTGTCTCCGGTCGCCCGGGTGAGTGCCGCGATGGCGGGACTGATCGGGGATTTCAAGGCCCTCCAGGCCGACCTTCAACAGAAGCTTCACAAACAGGAAGAGCGACTGACCATGCTTGATCACAAGAACGCCCGCGTGGCCCGCCCGGCGCTGTCCACCTCTGCAGCCGAGCTCGACGCGCCGCACCAGAAGGCGTTCGACGCCTACCTGCGCTCGGGTGACGACGACGGCCTGCGCGGCCTGGAATTCGAGGGCAAGGCGCTTTCGACGGCGGTGAACTCCGACGGCGGCTTCCTGGTCGACCCGCAGACCTCGGCGATCATCAAGTCGACCCTGGCGTCGACCGCGTCGATCCGTGCGATCGCCAACATCGTCAACGTCGAGTCGTCGTCCTTCGACGTGCTGATCGACCAGAACGACACCGGCGCCGGCTGGGCCGACGAGACCGGTGCCACGGCCGAGACCAGCACGCCGACGATCGACCGGATCTCGATCCCGCTCTACGAGCTGAACGCGATGCCGAAGGTGTCGCAGCGCCTGCTGGACGACACCGCCTTCGACATCGAGACCTGGCTTGCGACCCGCATCGCGGACAAGTTCGCGCGGTCCGAAGCGTCGGCCTTCGTGAACGGCGACGGCATCGACAAACCGCGCGGCTTCCTGAACCACACCGCTGTCGTCGAGGACAGCTGGTCCTGGGGTCGCCTGGGCTACATCGCGACCGGGGTTGCTGACGGCATCGGCAGCGGCGACGCGCTGATCGACCTGGTCTACGCGCTGGGTGCGGTCTACCGCGCGAAGGCGAGCTTCGTTATGAACTCGCGCACCGCCGGAGCGCTGCGCAAGCTGAAGGATGCGGACGGACGCCACCTGTGGTCGGACGGTTTCTCGACCGGCGAGCCCGCGCGCCTGCTGGGCTATCCGGTGCTGATCGCCGAGGACATGCCCGACATCGGTGCCGATGCAACGCCGATCGCCTTCGGCGATTTCGGCGCCGGCTACACCATCGCCGAGCGTCCCGACCTGCGCATCCTGCGCGACCCGTTCAGCGCCAAGCCGCACGTCCTGTTCTACGCCACCAAGCGGGTCGGCGGTGATGTGAGCGACTTCGCGGCGATCAAGCTGCTGCGCTGCACCGTCTGATCTGCCTGAGACGGTCGGCCGGGCCTGAAAAGTCCGGCCGGCCCGGGCGCGCGCATCAACGGTCACGTCGGCCAGCAGCTCCCCTCCGCACGAGCGGCGTGGGCGGCGCGCGTCCACCTCTGCTTGCCTGCGGAACGCGGGACGGGATTTCGGAGAATGAACATGATCTTGCTGGAAGAAACTCAGGTTGCGGACGCGACCCTTCCGATCGCCGAATTGCGGCAGCATCTGCGCTTGGGGACCGGTTTTGCCGAAGACTCTCTGCAGGATCCCGTGCTGGGCTCTTTCCTGCGGGCCGCGATGGCCGCGATCGAGGGGAGAATCGGCAAGGCGCTTCTGTCGCGCCGCTTCGTGCTGCGGCTGAATGCATGGCGCGGCGACCGGGCACAGCCTCTTCCGGTGGCGCCGGTCACCCGGATCGAAAGCGTGACGCTGGTCGACGCGGACGGCGCGATCGTCGCGACCGTCTCGGCGGACCGCTGGCGGCTGGAGGAGGACACCTATGCGCCGGTTCTGAAGGCGCGCGGCGCTTCGCTTCCGTCGATTCCGCGCGACGGCCGGGTCGAGATCCGCTTCGACTCGGGCTACGGCGAAGCGTTCGGCGCGATCCCGGCCGACCTGCGCCAAGCGGTTCTGCTTCTGGCGGCGCATTACTATGAGTATCGGGACGAGACCACGCTCAGCCAGGGGTGCATGCCGTTCGGCGTGACCAGCCTGATCGCACGGTACGTTCCCATGCGCATGGGGTTCGGCGCATGAGCGCCGTCGTTTTGAACCGGAGGCTGGAGCTGGAAGCCGGTACTCTGGCCGAGGATGGCGCGGGCGGTTTCGAACGCAGCTGGAAGGCGCTCGGCACCCTCTGGGCGGAAATCCGTCCGCGCACCGGGCGCATGACCTCGGACAGCGATGCGGGCTCGCTCTCCGTTGCCGGCTTTCAGGTGATCATCCGCGCAGCGCCTGACGGCCACAGCGGGCGACCCGTGCCCGGTCAGCGTTTCCGGATGGGCAAGCGCGTCTTTCGCATCGATGCCGTGACCGAGGACGAGCCGGCGATCCGCTACCTTCTCTGCCACTGTGTCGAGGAGGTCGCATCATGAGCTATGCTCTCGCCGCCCCGCTGCAGATGGCCGTCTACCAACGGCTCATCTCGGATGAGACGCTCGACGCGTTGGTCGGTGGCAACGTCTTCGACGCGGTCCCGCAGGGTACGCTGCCGCGTCTCTACGTCGCCTTGGGCGCCGAGACAGTCAAGGACGCCGGCGACGCGACCGGCGCCGGCGCCTGGCACGAGTTCGTCATCTCGGTCGTGAGCGAGAATGCCGGCTTTCAGAACGCGAAGGAAGCGGCCGCAGCGATCAGCGACGCGCTCGACGGTGCGGACCTTGCACTGAGCAGGGGGCGACTGGTTGGCCAGTGGTTCCGACGCGCGAAGGCCGCCCGCGAAGGCGGGCAAAGACGGATCGACCTGACCTTCCACGCGCGCGTGGAAGACGCCTGACCCTGAACGGCACGGTCATCGCGCCGCACAATCAACGATGGAGAATACGATGGGTGCACAAAACGGCAAGGATCTGCTGGTCAAGGTCGACCTGACCGGAGGCGGTCAGTTCGAGACCATGGCAGGCCTGCGCGCGACGCGCGTCAGCTTCAATGCCGAGCAGGTCGACGTCACGACCCTCGAATCTCAGGGCGGCTGGCGAGAGCTGCTGTCCGGTGCCGGCGTGAAGTCGGCGAACATTTCGGGGTCCGGCGTGTTCAAGGACGCGGGCACGGACGAGCGCGCGCGCCAGATTTTCTTCGACGGCGAGACGCCGAACTTCCAGGTGATCATCCCTGATTTCGGCACGGTCCAGGGTCCCTTCCAGGTCACGGCGATCGAGTACGCCGGATCGCACAACGGCGAGGCGACTTACGAAGTGGCGTTGGCCTCGGCGGGCGCGCTTCAGTTCACGGCGCAACCAGTCTGATCATGGCCAATCCGTGGAGAGGGGAAGTGGCGCTTGTCATCGACGGCGAGCGTCACCGGATGCGCCTGACCCTGGGCGCGTTGGCCGAACTCGAGGCCGGGCTGGAGAGCGGATCGTTGATCGATCTCGTGCAGCGCTTCGAGCGCAGCGCCTTCTCGACGCGGGATGTGCTGGCGCTGATCGTCGCGGGCCTGCGCGGCGGTGGCTGGTCCGGTCGTGCGCAAGACCTGCTGAGCGCCGAGATCGAAGGCGGGCCCATGGCGGCGGCGCGTGCGGCTGCGGAGCTGCTGGCACGGGCGTTCATGCTGCCGGAGCAGGCCGATGGCGCCGTTTGACTGGCCCACCCTGATGCGCGCCGGCATGCGAGGCCTTGGGTTGCGACCCGCCGAGTTCTGGGACCTGACGCCAGCCGAATTGCAGCTGCTGCTTGGGCAGGAAGGTGGCGGAGCGGCGATGGACCGCGACCGGCTTTCCGAGTTGATGGCCGCGTTTCCCGACCGCGATGAAGGAGTATCGCCATGAGCGATTTCGACAAGCTGACCGACTTGGGCGACGAGGTCGAGGTGTTGGAAAAGTCTCTAACCGGCGCGGTCGGCATGGCATCGTCCTTTGATGCCGAACTGCGTCGCATCAACCAGACGTTCTCGACCACGGGCCGCAACGCTGCGCGCCTCGAGGCGTCTTTGTCACGCGGCGTGGCGCGCGCGATCGACGGCGTCGTGCTCGACGGCATGAAGCTGTCCGACGCGTTTAAAGCCGTCGCTGATTCCATGATAAACACCGCTTGGCGGGCCGCCGTGAAGCCAGTGTCCAACCACTTGGGCGGCATGCTAGCGGGCGGCTTAGGCGCGATCCTCGGCGGCGCAACGCCTTTCGCGAGCGGGGGCGGCTTCGCGCAGGGGCGCGTCATGCCATTCGCCACAGGCGGTGTCGTGAATGGCCCTACGGCATTTCCGATGCGAGGTGGCATGGGCCTGATGGGCGAGGCGGGTCCGGAGGCGATCATGCCGCTCAGCGGCGGCCCTGACGGCAAGCTGGGCGTCCGGGCACAGGGTAGCTCGCGTCCGGTGACCGTCGTGATGAACATCTCGACCCCCGACGTTCAGGGCTTCCAGCGCAGCCAAAGCCAGATCGCCGCGCAGATGAGCCGAGCGCTCAGCCGTGGCGGCCGCAACAGGTAATCGGAGAGACACATGGCCTTCCATGACGTGAGATTTCCCGCCGACCTCAGCTTCGGCTCCGTCGGCGGGCCCGAACGGCGCACAGACATCGTGCAGCTGACCAGCGGGTTTGAGGAGCGCAACACACCCTGGGCGCATTCACGGCGCCGCTACGACGCGGGGCTGGGCCTGCGTTCGCTCGACGATGTCGAGGCGTTGATCGGCTTCTTCGAGGCGCGTCAGGGGCAGCTGCACGCATTCCGCTGGAAGGACTGGGCCGACTACAAGAGCTGCGCTCCGTCGCGTGCGATCGCGCCGGACGACCAGGTCATCGCGCGGGGCGATGGCACCACCCGATCGTTCCAGCTCGTCAAGACCTATCGCTCGGGCTCGGAAAGCTATGCGCGCCCGATCACCAAGCCCGTCTCGGGTACGGTTGCGGCTGCGGTTCAGGACGTTCCCCTTTACGAGGGCGTTGATTTCGAGATCGACGAGACCACCGGGATCGTCACGTTCGTCGAACCGCCCCTGGCCGGCGCCGAGATCAGCGCCGGGTTCGAGTTCGACGTGCCTGTGCGGTTTGACATCGACCGGATCCATGTCAGCGTCGCGAGCTTCCACGCTGGGCAGGTGCCCGACGTGCCCGTCGTCGAGGTTCGGGTCTGATGCCCGGCGTCGACGCTCTTCAGACGCATCTCGCGTCCGGCTCGACGACGGTGGCCCGCGCTTGGGCGGTCACGCGCACGGACGGCGTGCGGTTCGGCTTCACCGATCACGATCGGGATCTGACATTCGACGGTTTGGTCTTCCGCGCCGACACCGGGTTGTCCGCGCGGGCGCTGCAACAGGCGACCGGCCTGTCCGTGGACAACACCGAAGCGATGGGCGCGTTGTCCGACGTCTCGATCCGGGAGGCGGACATTGCTGCCGGAAGGTTCGACGACGCCGAGGTCACGGCTTGGTTGGTCAATTGGGCCGACGTTTCGGCCCGGCGCATCATATTCCGGGGTCATATCGGCGAGATCCGGCGCGGCGCAGGCGCATTCCACGCGGAATTGCGCGGACTGACCGAGACACTGAACCGGCCGGTTGGGCGCGCCTACCAGAAGCCTTGTCCGGCCATTCTCGGCGATGCCGAATGCCGTTTCGACCTGTCGAGGCCGGGCTACCGTTTCGAAGGCGCCGCATCTTCCGTCACCGACAACCGCGTCTTCGACCTCGGCTCGCTGCCGATGTACGCGCTCGGCTGGTTCGCGCGCGGCCGCTTGCGCGTGCTTGACGGCGAAGCGGCGGGACTGTCCGCCGCGATCAAGCGTGACGGGCTGGACGCCACCGGAGCCCGCGTCATCGAGATCTCTCCGCCGCTGCGGGCGACGGTGCGGGCCGGCGACCGCGTCGTCATCGACGCAGGCTGCGACAAGCGTTTAGAGACATGCCGGCTGAAATTCGCGAACGCGCTCAACTTCCGGGGCTTTCCGGACCTTCCCGAGGAAGACTGGATGGTCGTCCAGCCCGCGCACGCCAAGCGCCTCGGCGGCGGGAGCCGGCGATGAGCGCCGTCGTCGACGCCGCGCGCGGCTGGATCGGCACGCCGTACGTTCACCAAGCATCGGCGAAAGGCGCCGGAACCGACTGTCTCGGGCTTCTGCGCGGGGTTTGGCGGGAATTGCTGGGCGCCGAACCAGCCGCCCTGCCGGCCTATACCCGGGACTGGGGCGAGACCGGCGGAGAGGAACTGCTGCTTGCGGCCGGTCGGACGCACCTGCGCCAGCGTACGCTGGACCGGCCGTTGTCGGGCGACGTGCTCTTGTTCCGGATGCGCGACCGCGCGATCGCGAAGCACGTCGGCATCCAGGCGCGCGTCGGTCCCGAGGCGAGCTTCATCCATGCCTATACCGGGCACGGTGTCATCGAAAGCCCGCTGAGCAACGCCTGGGCGCGCCGCGTCGTGGCGCGGTTCGTCTTTCCCATGGAGTACGAGTGATGGCGACCATCCTTCTTTCTGCGGCCGGTGCGGCGATAGGCAGCACGTTCGGCGGCAGCGTGCTCGGCTTGTCCATGACCGCGGTCGGACGCTTCGCCGGAGCAGCCGTCGGGCGCCGCCTCGACCAAAGCCTGCTGGGACAGGGGTCCGACGCAGTCGAGACGGGGCGCATCGACCGGTTCCACCTGACCGGAGCCGGCGAAGGCACGCCGATCGCACAGGTTCTGGGCCGAATGCGGGTCGGCGGACACGTGATCTGGGCGAGCGAATTCATCGAGCATGTCCGCGAGCGCGGTGGGGGCGGCGGCAAGGGTGCGCCGGCTACTCCGGGCGTGCGGGAGCACAGCTATTCGGTCAGTCTCGCCCTCGCACTGTGCGAGGGGCAGATCACCTCGATAGGACGCGTCTGGGCGGATGGCGCTGAAATTGCGACAAACGACTTGAACATGCGGGTCTACCCGGGAACCGCAGACCAACTGCCCGATCCCAGGATCGAAGCCGTCGAGGGCGTCGGTCTGGTGCCGGCATATCGCGGCACCGCCTACGTCGTCATCGAGGATCTCGACCTCGGGCGCTTCGGCAACCGGGTGCCGCAGTTCAGCTTCGAGGTCGCGCGGCCCGACCTGGCCGAGACCGATCCACTACCGTCGAAGATCCGCGGCGTCGCGATCGTCCCGGGTACCGGCGAATATGCGCTCGCGACCGCTCCGGTTCAAATGAACTATGCCGACGCATCCGCGCCTTTCGCGGATTTCGGCGCGCGGCGCGCAGTGATCAACGTCAACAGCCCGGTCGGAGAGCCCGACTTCAACGTCTCGCTGGATCAGCTGCAGTCCGAACTGCCGAATTGCGGTACGGCTTCGTTGGTCGTGAGCTGGTTCGGCGACGATCTGCGATGTGGCGCGTGCACCATCCGTCCGAAGGTCGAACAGGCGGTGCATGACGCCAGCTCGATGCCTTGGCACGTCAACGGTCTGTCGCGCGACTCTGCCGACACGGTTCCCTTGGCTGACGGACGCCCTGTCTACGGTGGAACGCCAACCGATCAGTCGGTGGTGCAGGCGATAACGCGCATGCGCGAGCAAGGACTCGCGGTGATGTACTACCCGTTCATCCTGATGGACCAGATTGCCGGCAACGGAAAGACGGACCCGTGGACCGGCGCGACGGACCAGCCGGTTCTGCCTTGGCGTGGCCGTGTCACCACAAGCATTGCGCCGGGTCGCACGGGGTCGCCCGACGGAACGGCGGACGCCGATGCCGAGGTTGCCGCCTTCTTCGGGTCAGCAACGGCGCAGGATTTCGCGGTTGCCGATGGCAAGATCACCTATTCCGGGCCCGACGAGTGGGGGTACAACCGTTTCGTCCTGCACCAGGCAGCCCTGTGCGCGGTCGCGGGCGGGGTCGAGTCGTTCTGCATCGGGTCCGAGATGCGCGGCCTCACGCAGATCCGTGGAGCGTCGGGCTTCCCCGCAGTCGTGGAGCTGCGTGTGCTGGCCGCGGAATGCCGCGCGCTGCTGGGGCCCGACGTCAAGATCGGCTATGCCGCCGATTGGTCCGAGTATTTCGGTTACCACCCGCAGGACGGCAGCGGCGACGTCTACTTCCACCTCGATCCGCTCTGGGCGGACGAAAACATCGACTTCGTCGGCATCGACAACTACATACCGCTCTCGGACTGGCGCGAGGGCAACGATCACGCCGATGCCGCATGGGGCTCGATCTACGACCTCGGCTATCTGAAATCTAACATCGAAGGCGGTGAAGGCTACGACTGGTACTATTCCGGCCCGGAATCCCGCGCCGCCCAGCGGCGCATCCCGATCAGGGATGAGGCGCACGGCGAGGATTGGGTCTTGCGCTACAAGGACCTGCGCGGCTGGTGGGAAAACCCGCATCACGAGCGGATCGGCGGCGTGCGTCAGGCCGAGGCGACTGCGTGGGTTCCCAGGTCCAAGCCCTTCCGTTTCACCGAGTTCGGCTGCGCCGCGATCGACAAGGGTGCTAACCAGCCCAACAGGTTCCTTGACCTGAAAAGCTCGGAAAGCGCTCTGCCGCATTATTCCAACGGCATGCGCGACGAACTGATGCAGCACCAGTACCTGGCCGCAATGGTCGAATACTGGAACGATCCCGCGAACAACCCGGTTTCCGATCTCTATGACGGCCCGATGCTGGACATGGACCGCGCCTATGCCTGGGCTTGGGACGCGCGCCCGTACCCGTGGTTCCCGGGCAACGAGGCGCTGTGGACGGACGGCCCCAACTACCGACGCGGGCACTGGCTGAACGGGCGCGCCTCGTGCCGTACGTTGGCTTCGGTGGTGACCGAGATCTGCGCGCGGGCGGGCCTCACGCGGATCGACACTTCGGATTTGCACGGCTTCGTGCGCGGATATGCTATTCCCGATCTGGCCGATGCACGGCAGGCTCTGCAGCCGCTGATGCTGGCCTACGGATTCGACGCAATCGAACGTGACGGCATGCTCAAGTTCCGCATGCGCTCCGGCACCGGCGCGATCGACCTGTCGCAAGAGGAAATGGCCGACCTCGACGAGATCGACGGCGTGATGCTGGAGACGCGCGAGGGTGAGGCCGAGATGACAGGACGCGTCCGGCTGAAATTCGTGCTTGCCGATGGCGATCACCAGATCGCCGCCGAAGAGGCCGTGCTGCCCGACGAGCGTACCCATGCGGTCGCGCAAAGCGAGATGCCATTGGCGCTGACGCGCGCCGAAGGGCGGCAGATTGTCGAGCGCTGGCTGTCCGAAGCGCGCGTCGCGCGCGACACGTTGCGCTTCGCTTTGCCGCCGTCGCAACTGGCCGTCGGGGCCGGCGACGTCGTCCGCGTGCAGACCGCCTCGGGGCCGGTGCTGGCGCGCGTCGACCGGGTCGAGATCACCGATCGCCAGATCATCGACGCGGTCCGGATCGAACCGGACGTATTCAAGCCGTCGGACTTCCCCGATGAAAGCCCGCCGCTGCGGCCGTTCACCCAGGCCGTGCAGGTGTCGCCGGTGTTCCTCGACCTGCCGCTCATGACCGGCGACGAGACGCCCCATGCGCCGCACCTGGCGGTCACGGCGACGCCGTGGCCCGGCGCCGTCGCGCTCTACGACGCGGCGCAGGACGCTGGCTACGCGCTCAACGGGATGGTCCCGGCGCAGTCGGTGATCGGCGTGACCGAGACGCCGCTCGTCGCAGCCCGGCCGGGGCTGGTCGACCGCGGCGCGCCGCTCGAGGTGCGGCTGTTCTCGGGCGCGCTGCAGTCGATATCGGACACGCAGCTTCTGGCCGGCGGAAACCTGATGGCCATCGGCGACGGCTCGGCTGGCAACTGGGAGCTTCTGCAATTCCGCGACGTGTCGCTGCTCGCCGAAGGCCGATGGTCCCTGACGCACAGGCTGCGCGGGCAGGCGGGCAGCGACGGGCAGATGCCGAAGGTCTGGCCGGCGGGCTCGCTCGTGGTGATGGTGGACGGTGCGCCGCGCCAGATCGCGCTGTCCGCGGCGCAACGGCGGGTCGAGCGTCATTTCCGGATCGGACCCGCGACGCGCGCCTACGACGACCCGAGCTATTCCCACCTGACCGCCGCCTTCGCCGGCAATGGTCTTCGGCCGTACCGCCCGGCGCACTTGCGCGCGCGAGACATCGGCGCCACGCACGGGGCAGCCGGGGACCTGCAGCTCGACTGGATCCGCCGCACGCGCGTCGACGGCGATGGATGGGACGGCTACGAGGTGCCGCTGGGAGAGGACCGCGAGGCCTATCTCGTGCGCGTCATGCGCGGCGGCTCGATCCTGCGCGAGGTCGAGACAGCGGAGCCGCGCTGGACGTACCGGGCCGCCGACCGCGCGCAAGACGCGTCCCGCGGACCGGTCGCCATTGCCGTTGCGCAGATCTCGGACCGCTACGGACCTGGCCCTTTCGCCACGCTGGCGGTAGCATGAGCCCGCTCGTCCATGGCGACGTGACGGCTGCGGCGCGCGTGCTGCTGGCGGCGCCCTTCGGCAACCGGCGCGCGCTCGCACGCCAATTGCTGCGCGAGGCGACCTGCGCCGACGCGCACCGCCGGCGGACAGGCCGCGCGCACCCGTTCTGGGGGAACGGCACGCTGATGTCCGCTGCGCTTGCGCATCGCCCACCGCCGGAACCCGCGCTGGACGACCGCGACTACCTGGCGTGCCTGCGGCTGGTGATCGACGTGCTGCTGCAGGACGGCGCCCATCCGGCGCAAGAACGACGCGCGCTGGCTGGGCCGGAGCGCGCAAACGCTGCGTGACGGCGGGACGCGGTGTCTGCAAAGCGGCATCTACGACCGAAAGGCGCCGCGCCTCGTGCGTGGCGCCTTTCCGTTATCAACCACTATTCGACGCAAGCGCCGCCCGCTTCTCGGCGAATTACCATTCCCGAACCACGACCGAATTCCGAATTGCCGTTTCATTCCTCAGGTCCTATCTGTTGGGAAAGGGCGTCAGAGGAGGCAATCGGATGGCCGTCACACGTACCAACATCGCCGAAGCCGATCCCGTCTGGGCGCGGATCACGCGCGAGGCACGCGAAGCGGTGTCCGACGAGCCCCTTCTGGGTGGGATGGTGCACTACTCGATCCTGCACCATCCCACGATCGAGCGCGCGCTCAGCTTCCGCACCTCGCTGAAGCTCGCCAACGGCGAGATGAGCGAACAGATCCTCCGCGAGATCTGCGAAGAGGCCTATGCCGCCGATCCCGAACTGAGCCTCGCCGCGCGCGCGGACCTCGCGGCGACCTACGAACGCGATCCGGCCTGCCACCGTTTCCTGCAGCCGATGCTGTTCTTCAAGGGGTTCCAGGCGGTCCAGGCTTATCGCCTCGCCAACTGGCTCTGGCGCGAAGGGCGCCGCGACCTGGCCTATTTCTTCCAGATGCGCAGCTCCGAGGTATTCGGCGTCGACATCCATCCCGCCGCCCGCCTGGGCAAGGGCATCATGATCGACCACGCCCATTCCATCGTCATCGGGGAAACCGCGGTCGTCGGCGACAACGTCTCGATGCTGCATTCGGTGACGCTGGGCGGCACCGGCAAGGAAGAGGAAGACCGCCACCCCAAGATCGGCGACGGCGTGCTGATCGGCGCGGGCGCCAAGGTGCTGGGCAACATCACGGTGGGTTATTGCTCGCGCATCGCGGCGGGCTCGGTCGTGCTGGACCCCGTACCGCCGTGCAAGACCGTGGCCGGCGTGCCCGCCCGCATCGTGGGCGAGGCCGGTTGCTCGCAGCCCGCGGTGAACATGGATCATCTGCTGCGCAACGAGACCTGAGGAAGGTCGCATGCAAAGCGTTCCGGACGGGATCAGTGGACGACGATCTCGTCCGTCCGCACCAGCCCCAGAACGTCGCGCGCCTGCTGGTCCAGCAGGTCGAGGTCCAGCGCCTCGTCCGACAACCTGTGGGTGAGGTTCTCCATCCGCGTCACGTCCGCGCTCAGCCGCGCCAACTCGACCTCGAGCCGGGCCGCCTCGGTCGCGATCTCGGCGCGGCGGAACAGGCCGTAATCGCCCTGCACCGCGGCAAATACGAAATACGACGACAGCG
>NZ_JBELMH010000028.1:0-3341 GCF_042096055.1 Citreimonas sp.
TGAAGAACCGGGGATCCTGACGAGTAAGGCCGGTCGCAATCATGCGTCAGCGCGTAGGCGCTGCGTATCAGTCGCGCGGCCGCTCCTTCCGAGCGGCGGGCGCATTCGTAGCCTTCGTCGAGTGTTGAACTAGGTCAGCGGAAGCTTGCACCGCAGGCCAGCGCTTTCTTCAAATGAACGGCCCTCCCCGCCGCGGCGGGGAGGGCCGTGCCATTCATGCTGCCGCGGATTGATTTTGTTCGCGAGAGCGATTTCGCACTGGCGTCCCTTTCGCAGCGATCTTTTCGCCGAGGAAGGACGCGATCAGACCCGCCGCTCGATCGGACTGGTTGTTGAGGCGAACGCAGGTCGCGTTGATCTCGTCGACCATCGAGGCGTTCTTCTGGGTGACCGTGTCGAGGTCGGCAACGCCGGCCGTGATTTCCTGGACGCCCGTGGCCTGCTCCTGGGCCGAGGCCGAGATCTCGGAGACGAGGTCGGCGACGTCACCGGCCGATTTGACGATCGAGGCGAAGGTCGCATGCGTCTCGTTCATCAGCGTCTCGCCGTCGTCGACCTGCTTGGCGCTCGCGGTCACGAGGTCCTTGATCTCGCGCGCGGACTCCGAGGCGCGCTGCGCCAGCGTGCGCACTTCCGACGCGACGACGGCAAACCCCTTGCCGGCGGTGCCGGCCCGGGCCGCCTCGACGCCGGCGTTGAGCGCCAGCAGGTTGGTCTGGAACGCGATATCGTCGATGACCGAGATGATGTTCTCGATCTCGCTCGAGGATTTGGCGATTCCCTCCATCGCCTCGAGAGCGCGGCCCATGATCTCGGATCCGCGCGCGGCACGGTTGCGGCCGTCCGTGGCCATCTCGTTGGCGGTCTTCGCGCGCTCCGCCGAGGATTTGATCGCGCTCGACATCTCTTCAAGAGCGGCGGCGCTTTCCTCGAGGGTGGCTGCCTGGGTCTCGGCGCGGCGTGCCATGTCGTTGGACATGCCGCGCAGGTCCTGAGCCTCTTCCTTTACGGACGCGATGCTGACCTGAACCTGCTGGGTGAGCTGATCGAAGGATTGTGCCAACTTGTTGAAATTCTCGCAGAGCATCGCGGCGTCGTCGCCCAGTTCCGACCACCGGCCGGAATCGATGCGCGCATCGACCGCTCCGCCTTTAAGATCGTCCATCGCCCGGCAGATCTCGTCGAACATGTCGGCGCGCAGGGCACTCGTGCGAGCGGCGGCAGCGCTTTCCTCCTCGCTGTTGAGGATCTGGACGCGGAAGGCCTCGACGCTGCGGGCCACGGCGCCGAGGCTGTCTGGGCGCCCGGTATCGGGAACCGTCGTGTCGAACCGTTTTTCGCGGATTGCGGTGACGGTCTGCTCGAGGCGACCGATCGGGGCGAGCATGTAGTGCAGCGCCAAGCCGGTGACCGAGAGGAAACCCGCCAGGCACAGCCCTGCGATGAGAAGTCCGGACCACAGCATGCCCGAGACCGAAGCCTGCAGGGCCTCGTCCGATACGCCGACGTAGAGAATGCCGAGCGGCTCTCCGGCGGGCGTCTGCACGGGGACGTAGATCGTCAGGTACTGCTTGCCGAGGATCGTGGCCTGCCCGCGAAACACCTCGCCTCGGCGCATGACGGCATAGACAGGATTGTCCTGCCCGAGAACCGTACCCACGGCGCGGGTGCCGTCCGGCTTGATGATGTTGGTGCTGCGGCGGACGTAATCCTGCTGCTCATCGTCCCAGACGAAGACGGTCGCGGTCTCGCCCGATATCGCGCCGACCTGGTCGATCAGGGCGTGGTTCTCGAACTCCGCGATCGCCGGCGCGCTGGCGCCCAGGATTTCGCCATCGGGGCCGCGACGGATCGATATCTCCTGCGTGCGGGCAATCTCGTTGGCCAGCACATTGATCGACATGGTCTGCTTCTCGGCGGCGGCCTCGAGCAGGGCCGCCTTGTTCTGCCCGAACATCGGAATGAACAACGCCGCCGTCAGAAGGCAAAGCATCAGGGAAATCCCGAGTCCGATCTGGACACCGAGACGGTTCAAGACATCACGCATAACAGGCTCCGAAAGGCATTCTTCCGAGGCCCAGACCTACGGTGTCTCCGTTAACGGGGATCAAACGCGGATGGGCCGCGCACAGCGCCAACAAGACTTTGCCATTCGAGATCGAACAAAAATCGGCGGAAACTTGAAGGGCCCCGGAACCGAACCCCGGACTTCAGGTTTCACGGTGGGCGCGTGCGACCTGCGCACGTTCTTTTGGGCCAGACAGGTCACCACCATGAAAACGCTACTCTCCTCCGCGGCTACCGTTCTGGTACTCGCCTCGACGGGCTATGCCCAAGACACCGAAAGCCGCTTCCTCGACCTGCAATCGCATTCGGGGGCGCCGTTTCTCTTCGCGTCGGACATGATCGGCGCCACCCTCTACTCGACCGAAACCGAGTTCGAAGCAGACGCGACGCTGAGCGCTGAGATGCAGAGGGAGCTCGAGAACATCGGCGAGGTCGACGACGTGCTTCTGACCGGCGACGGCGAAGTCCAGGCGCTGATCCTGGGCGTCGGCGGCTTCCTGGGCATCGGCGAGCGCGACGTGGCGCTGCCGATCTCGCAGGTGCAGATGCTGCGCAACGCGGAGGATCCCGCGGATGTGCGCCTTGTCGTGCAGGCGACCCGCGACCAGATCTCGAACGCGCCCGCGTTCGACCGCGACACGCTCGGGCAGATGAACGCGGAAGGCATGGAAACCGCGGACGGCGAACAGGCGCAGCCACTCGCCGAGACCGAAACCATGGCCGAAGGCTCGGGCGACAGCCAGCTCGAGACGGACACGGACGTGGCGGCAGACACCGACATGCAGACCGACTCTGGCGACGCCGTCGCAGCGGACACCGGGACGCAGACCGAAACCGGCGACGACGTTGCAGCCGACACCGAGATGCAGACGGAAACAGACAGCGATGTCGCGGCAGATACCGGAATGCAGACCGAGGAAGGCACCGAGCAGACCGCCGATTCCTCGCAGATGCAGGAGACGGACAGCGAAGCCGCGGCGGCCGAGGGCGAGGACATCCAGGCCCTGGTCGCGAGCCTGCAGGACGCCCCGGTCTACGGTCCGAACGAGGACGAGATCGGCACGATCGTCGAGGTCGTGATGAACGACGCCGGCGACGCGATAGCCGAACTGGTCATCGACGTCTCGGCCTATTACGGCACCGACGACATGAAGGTGTCGGCGCAGTACGACGAGGTGACGGTAGAGGGCGAGGGCGAAGACCAGGTGGTCCGCGTCATGCTCAATGCACCGATCGACAGCCTGCCCCAGGTCCAGTCGATGTAAGCTGTCCCC
>NZ_JBELMH010000028.1:3441-6525 GCF_042096055.1 Citreimonas sp.
CCGTGATCTGAAGTAAGTCTCCGACACGGCGTTCGGGCGCCGCCTGACGATCACGGCCCAAAGCCGTCCCATTTCACGTCCGCGATCCAACGCTTTCAGGCCCGTCGCCATTGGCGCGGCCGGATGCGTCGACACCGCATCAAGCGCATATCCATGTCCGATCGGGAATGGTAACAAACGGTTAACGTGCGTTTCGTATTTTGCCACGAATTCGGGAAGCCTGATGTAAAGCGGATGGCGGCGTGAGTTGGGTTGCTCGCGGTCAAATCTGCCGAGGCGTCGACTGGCCTTTCATGGCGCCATCCATTGCCCACCGCCCTTGACGGGACATCGTTTATGATTGGTGACAGCATCAGCGGGACGGAGACCGAAAGCCGGTGGATGACGGCCGTCCTGAGCGCCAATCAGGCCGTTTGGGACCACGATTTCGAGCGCAACCAGCATTATCTCTCAGAGACCTGGCGCACCCTGCGGGGCCTCTCGATCGACGACGAGATCCCGCTCACCACAGAGACGTGGTTCACCACCATCCACGAGAACGACGTCGCACACGTGACCCAGGAATGGCGTCGGATCGATGCCGGCAAGACGGACGTCATCAACTACAAGTTCCGCCAGCGCCACAAGGACGGCCACTGGGTCTGGTTCCTGAGCCGCGGGCGCGTGGTGCGCCGCGATGCGGCCGGTCTGCCGGCGCGGATCGTCGGGACGGACACCGACATCACCGACATCAAGACGGTCGAGCTGGAAAGCCAGCGGATGACGCAGCGCCTGGCCGTTGCGATGGAAGCGGCACGGATGGGGCGGTGGGAGCTGAACCTCGACACCGGCGAGGCCTACTGGGACGATCGCCTTCTGCAGATCCTGGGCCTCAGGGACGGCAGGAACTTGCGCCCCGGCGGGGACTGGCTGCAATTCGTCCACCCGGACGATCGCGACGAGGTCTACCCGTACCTCGCCGATCGCGTCGGAAAGCGGCTGGACGTCGAACGGGACTACCGGATCCTGAACGCGGACGGCGAGACCGTGCACATCCGGGCCCTCGCGAAGTTCGTGGACAACTCCGAAACAGGGCCGCGCTATTACGGCGTGAACTTCGACATCTCGCGCGACAAGCTGCAGGCGGAAGAGCTGGAAAAGGCGCGGGCGCTTCTGGAATACGAAAGCCGCCACGACGCGCTGACGCGGCTGGCCAACCGCCGGAAGCTGGACGAGGTCTTTTCCGAGCACATCGCGAGCAGCCGCAGCGGCGTGTCGATCATGCATTTCGACATCGACCACTTCAAGCAGATCAACGACACGCTGGGGCACGATGCCGGCGACGCGACGCTGCAACATGCCGCCGATGTCCTGCAGCGCCACATAACTGGCGACGCGCTCGTCTCTCGCGTCGGCGGGGACGAATTCGTGGCCCTGATGTTCGAGGCCCTGGACGAGCAGGCGTTGCAGGACACGGCCGAGGCGATCATCCGGGAGATGGCGCAGCCCTTCTACTACGGCGCACAGAAATGCGCGATCGGCACCAGCATCGGCATCGCGACCTGCCGCGACCGCGACGCCGAGAACGGCAGTCTCTTCATCAATGCGGACCTCGCGCTCTACGAGGCGAAGAAGGCCGGGCGCGGGCGGTACCGCTTCTATTCGCCGTCGATGAAGGAAGAGGCGCGCCGCAGGAAGAAGACGTTCGACGCGCTTTCGGCCGGGTTCGAGAAGGGCGAGATCACGTGCCATTACCAGCCGCAGTTCGACGCGATGACGCTCGAGCTGTCGGGGCTCGAGGCGCTGGTGCGGTGGGAGCGGGAGGCGTTCGGGCTGATCATGCCGGACGAATTCCTGGGCGTCGCCGAGGACATGGGCATCCTGTCGGAAGTCGACGATCTCGTGCTTCGGCGCGTGCTGCACGACATCGATCAATGGCGGGGCGCCGGGATCGACGTTCCGCCGATTTCGGTCAACGTCTCGGCCAGCCGGCTGAACGATCCCAACTTCGCCGATCAGCTGCGGGCCTTCGACATTCCGGCCGGGATGCTGTCCTTCGAACTCCTGGAATCGGCGTTCCTCGACACGAAGAACGACGTGGTCGAGCGCAACCTTCGCGCGGTCAGGGACCTGGGCATCCATATCGAGATCGACGATTTCGGAAGCGGCCATGCCTCGATCGCCAGCCTGCTTGCGGTCTCGCCCAAGCGGCTGAAGATCGATCACACGCTCGTCGGGCCGATCGCCGCGTCCGAGCGTCAGCGCGAACTGGTCAAGAACATCGTCGGCATCGGCCACATGCTGGGCATCCGGGTCGTCGCGGAAGGCGTGGAGACCCCTGCGCATACCGAAATCCTGCAGGCGATGGGATGCGATTTCCTGCAGGGGTTCGGGCTGTCGCGCCCGATGGACGGCGCGCGAACCGGCCAGTTCCTTGCGACGACGGCGCAGGCGCTCGCCGCGCGGCTGCAGGCGTGACCCCGCCCACGGCCTGAAACCGAAACGTCAGCAGGCCAGACCCAGCCCCTTCAGGTGGTCGAAGGCCGACGGTATTGCCGCATCGTCCCGCAGTTCCAGGACGAGGTGCGGGTGCGCTGTGCTGTCGGCGAGGGCCCGGAAGACCGCCGGCCACTCGATCTCGCCCTCGCCGGGCGGCCAGTGCCGGTCGGCGTGGCCGTCCACGTCCTGCAGATGCACGTGGGCGAGGCGGTCGCCCGCGTCGCGGACGAAGTAGTCCACCGGCGGCGCGCCGGACATTCGGCGGGCAAGGTGCGCGTGTCCGGTGTCTATGGACAGCGCGATGGCGTCCGAGCCGAAGCTGTCGACCATCCCCCGCCGCGTCGCGGGATCGACGTCCTGGATGTTCTCGATCACCAGCGTGACGCCCAGCGTCTCGGCGGCCCGGACCACGGGCAGCAGGATCTCCTGGATGCGGGCCAGCTTGTCCTCGGCGTAACCGGGGCTGGCCAGAAGGTTGTTGCGATACCAGGGCGTGTAGGGCGAGTGCAGTACCATCTGCCGCGCGCCGATACGATCCGCGGCCTCGAGCGCCTTGAGGAACCGCGCGGTGATGAGCGGGCGCAGCTCGGCGTCCTTGTTGTCGAT
>NZ_JBELMH010000028.1:6625-35690 GCF_042096055.1 Citreimonas sp.
CCTTGAGGAACCGCGCGGTGATGAGCGGGCGCAGCTCGGCGTCCTTGTTGTCGATATCCAGCCCCTCGAACGGGCCGTGGATGCCGCGGCGGCCGGTATGGCCGTCCAGCGCCGCCACGGCCGCGGCGATGCGGTCCTCGAACTCCGCGGTCAGGGCGGCGTGGGTCATGAAGTCCTGGATCTCGATGTCGCGGGCACCGTCGAACAGCCAGTCGCGGTGGCGGGCGATGCGCGAGGCGCGCAGGCAGGCGCCGACCTTCAGCGGGTTCATGCGGGCACCCGCGCTTTTCCCGGCACGGACAGCGCGCCCGCGGCGTGGCCGCGGTAGGCCATGCGCCCCGCGACCCAGGTGCCGGTGACGGCCGGCGCGTGGCCGTCCGGCCAGTCCACCAGCACGAGGTCGGCACGCTTGCCCACCTCGATCGTGCCGCGGTCGCGCAGCTTCATGGCGCGCGCGGGCCCGGAGGACACGAGCGACCACAGCGCCAGCCGGTCCGCCCGCCGCTCGGCGTCCAGCCGCGCCACGGCGGCCAGCATCGCGGGATAGAAGTAGTCCGAGGCGAGCGCGTCGCACAGCCCGTCCTCGACCATGTCCCCCGCGCCGAGCGAGCCGATGTGACTGCCGCCGCGCGCCGCATTGGGCGCGCCGAAGACGATCGCGTCGCCCGCGTCGCGCGCTGCCCGCGCGGCGTCCAGCACCATCGGGAACTCGGCCACGGTGGCGCCCCGGGCGCGGTACCAGGCGCGGGTCTGGGCGGTGGTGTCGTCGTGGCTGAGCACCGGCGCGCCGGCCTCGGCGGCCATGGCGGCGACCCGGGCGATCACCTCGGGCACGTCGCCGCGGCGGTCCCATACGCGGGCGAGCAGAGCGATGTAGTCGTCTTCGGACAGGCCCGCGCGGTGGGCCTTCGACGCGGTGCGCTTCTTCATCCGCTCGTCGTCGAGCGACGCGATCGAGAAATCGGGCGACAGCTCGAACCCGCGGTCCTGGATCGGCACGTCGTATGCACGCATCGTCATCGATGTGTGGTCGTTGAACGCGACCGAAGGCAGAAGCGGTCCGCGCAGCGCCTCTTGGATCACGTCGAGCGCGTCGAATGCGAAGGCCTCCCACCGCAGCTGCACGCGGTTCTCGACGGTCAGGCGCGGCGCGAGATCCGCGATCAACCGGATCAGGTCGCGGCCGCGGCCGACGTCGCGCAAACCTGGCTCCCACCCAAGCGTGATGGCGTGGTAGGCGGTGGCGATGCCGTTCGTGGCCAGTTGGCGGTCGGTGTCGATCACCGCCGCCTCTTGCGGAAAGTAGACGCCCGGACGCGGCATCAGCTGCCGCTCGAACGCGTCGCCGTGCACGTCGATCAGCGCGGGCGCCAGGATCTGGTCGCGGGCGTCGATGCGCGTGCCCTGCACCGGGCCGCCGATCTCGACGATCGCGCCGTCGGCGATGGTCACGTTGGTCCGGGCGATCTCGGACGGCAGGTAGACGGTCGCGCCTTCGAATGTCAGCATCACGGGCGCACCCCCAGCCGTTCGGCGACGAAGTGCCAGTGCCACGAGCCGGGCTTCTCGTGCTCGCGATCCTCCAGCCGCAGGCACTCGAAGCCCGATAACAGCGCAAACAGTTCGGCGGCCGAGCAGAAATAGTGCGGGTGCACCTTGTCGGTCCCGGGCGCGTCAAAGACCCAGGCGTTGCGCCCGATCTCGCGGCCCGCGTATTTCGCCTGCTCGTACGGCAGGCGCCGCTTGGACAGCATCGTGCCGAGAAAGGTGCCGCCGGGCTTCAGCACGCGCCGGATCTCGGCGATCGTGCGCAGCAGCACGTCCTCGTCGCCGTGATAGATCACGTTCCAGGACAGCACGTGGTCGAAGGCGTGGTCCTCGAAGGGGAGTGCGTCCATCCGCGCAAGCACGGTCTCGACCGCGCCGGCGCGGTCGATTTCGGCCAGGCCGCGTTCGGCGGCGTCCAGCGCGACCACGTCGAACCCGCGCGCGGCCAGCCACAACGCGTGCCGCCCCACGCCACAGCCGAGGTCGAGGATACGCGCCCCCGGCGCCAGTGTGTCGGCCCAGGCCATCACGTCTGCCTCGGGCGTCAGCCACTTGCTGCCGGCCTCGATCCCGGCCCATTCGGCGTCCCAGTGGGAATCGGCGGTGTCAGTCTTCATCGCTGTTCTCCGATGATGCGTGTGCGAGCGTAGCCCGAAAGTTGCTCGATCCCGATCACCACGACGGCGATCATCAGGATCACGGTCAGCGCGGTGGGGTAGTCGAACAGGTCGAAGCCGACCTTCAACTCGATCCCGATTCCGCCCGCGCCGACCAGGCCCAGGATGGTCGACGAGCGGACGGCCTTCTCGAGCGCGTAGAGCGCGGTCGAGACGAAGGCCGGCATGGCGGCGGGCACGGTGGCGCAGGCCACCACGTCTATCCGCCGTGCGCCGGTGGCGGTCAGGCTTTCGGCGGGACCCTTGTCGGCGGCCTCCATGTCGTCGGCGAAGAACCGGCCGCAGAAGCCCACGGTGTCGACCACGATGGCGAGCATGCCCGCGAAGGGGCCGAGGCCTACGGCCACCACGAAGACCAGCGCCCAGGCGATGTCGGGCACCGCGCGCACGAAGCCCAGAAGCACGCGCACGGTCTGGTTGACCCAGGCGCCCGCGATCAGCCCGCGGGCGGCCAAAAGCGCCACGGGCAGCGACAGGATCACGCCCAGCACCGCGCCGGCGAAGGCGATCTGCAGCGTCTCGATCATCTTCCAGCCCAGCCGCGCCAGCACGTCCGGCGACAGGTTCGGCGGAAAGGCCCGCGCCGCGAAATCGGCGAAGCGCGGCGGCGAGGTCATGACCTTCTCGACCGAGAAGCCCGCGCCCGCGAGACACCACAGGATCAGGACCAGCCCGCCGGCATAGCCCAGGAAGCTGATCGCCGAAGGGCGCTCGAACCGGGCCGGAACGGCGGGACGGGAATTGTGGCGGCGTCAGTCATAGAGCCCTCTCAGGTCCTGCGGACACAGGCTGGCCGCGGTGGCGTCGAGCTTCATGCGGCCGTCGGCCAGCCCCAGCACCCGGTCGCCGTAGCGCAGCGCGTGGTCGATGTTGTGCGAGGTAAAGACCACCGTCACGCCGTCCTGCCGCGCCAGCGCGAAGAACAACGCCATGACGTCTTCGCCCGCCGATGGGTCGAGCGAGGCGCAGGGTTCATCCGCGAACAGCACGGCGGGACGCGAAACGATGGCGCGCGCGATGGCCACGCGTTGCGACTGGCCGCCCGACAACCGGTCGGCGCGGCGCATCGCGAAGTCGGCCAGGCCGACCTTCTCGAGCGCGTCCATCGCCTGTATGCGCGAGTCGTGCGGCGCGAGCCTGTGACTCCAGTGGCGGATGCCGGGCTGCACGCCCAGTAACCCTTGCAGCACGTTCGACAGCACCGACAGGCGTGGCACCAGGTTGTGCTTTTGCGAGACGAGGCCGACGCGCGCCCGCAGGGATCGCAGCGCGGCGGGGCTGGCGCCGGTCGCGTCCTCGTTCAGAAGGCGCACGGCGCCGGCGCTGACCGGGATCAGCCCCATGAGGCAGCGCAGCAGAGTCGACTTGCCCGCACCGTTGGCGCCGACCAGCGCAGTCGCCTCGCCGCGCGCGAGGCGGAACGAGATGTCCGAGAAGACCGGCGTGTCGCCGAACCGCTTGGCGACGTCGCGCGCCTCGATGTCGACGGCGGGAACCGGGGTGCCTGACACCCCGGCCCTTGGCGCCGCATCCGGGCGTTTCTCGAGTACGAGATCAGTCACCGATGAAGGCGTCGAACTGGGGGAAGCCCGCGTTCGAGTACATCGAACGGACGTAGTCGTATGCGCCGTCCTCGATGGCGACGAGGTCCATGTCGCGGTACTTCTCGTTCTCCTCGTTCGACACGATCCCGGCGATGATCGAGTCCTTGTTCTCGAGGATCGCGGTGCGCACGGCCTCGGCCGCTTCGGAGGGGACGTGGGCGCCGACCATGATCATGTCGTTGGGCAGGTCGCCCGAGCGCGCGATGACCTTGAAGAAGCCGTAGGGTACGCTGTCGTCCGCGGCGCGCGCACCTTCCATCCAGCTGGTGGCGTTTGTGCCGATGGCGTCCACGTCGCCGGCCTTGAGCGCCTCGTGGGCGATGTTGCCGCTGGTGTGGATCTTCTCGATGTCGTTCACCGGGTCGATGCCGTGATCGGCCAGCACCTGCATCGGGCACAGCATGTTCGAGGTCGAGCCGATGTCGCCGAACGCGACCTTCCGACCCTCGAGGTCGGCGGGCAGGTTGATGCCGCTGTCGGCGCGCACGACGATCGCACAGTGATAGTCGGGACGGCCCAGACCGATCAGCGGCGTGGCGTTGGTCAGCTTGTTGATGACGACGTATTCGGCCGGGCCCGAGACCACGAAATCGACCGTCTCGGCGCGCAGCGCCTCGGCCGCCGCGGTGCGCGAGTTGACCGGGAAGAATTCGAACGTCTCGCCGGTGGCGGCTTCCAAGGCCTCCTTGAACGGGCCCCATTCGATCTGCAGGCGCTCCATGCCCTCGACGTCGGTGACGGCGAGGTTCCAGGTCTCGGCTGCGGCGCCGAAGGCGGTGACGGTGCCGAGGCCAAGCCCCAGCGCGAGCGATTTGAAAGTCATGTCAGGCTCCGGTTTGGAAACATTCGAATGAATATGTGATTCCGTGTAACCGCTGTGCGACGGCGCCATGAAGCCTTTGTGATACGGCCGCATCCGGGGACAGGGGTCGTCGACGCCGGACCTCGGCCCGGTATTGTCACGCCACGGAAACGAAGACGTCACCCGGCTGTCATACCGCCGGCCTATCCAGAAAATCATTCGGATGAATCGAGCATGACAAAAGACCGCTGGCGCGAAATTCGCGCCCTGATCGAGCAGGACATCATGGACGGAGCGAAGGAACCCGGGTCCCGGCTGCCCACCGAGCCGGAGCTGGCCCAGCTTTACCAGGCGGGGCGCCACTCGGTCCGCCGGGCGGTGACGGACCTCGCGAAGGCCGGCTACCTCAGCGTAGAGCAGGGGCGCGGCACCTTCGTGCAGGCGCGTCCGCGCATCGACTACGCCATCGGCCGCCGCACCCGCCTGCGCCGAAACATGGACGCAAAGGGCATCGCCGTCTCGGGCGAGTCGCTGGGCCACGAGCGCATCCCGGCGCCGCCGCGCGTCGCGCGCCTGCTGCGCCTGGACGAGGGCGCCGAGGTGATCGTGACCCGCCGCCGCACGCTAGCGGACGGCGTGCCGGTGAACCTCGGCCGCATCTACCACGACGCCGCGCGCTTTCCGGATTTTCCCGAGAGGCGCGGCGCCAACGGCTCGACCACCGAGACGTACAAATCCTACGGGATCGGGGATTACCTGCGTGGCGAGACCCGCATCCATGCCCGACCCGCCCGCGGCGACGAGGCGCGCCAGCTCCACCAGCATCCCGACATGCCGGTGATGGTGGTGCGCGCGGTCGACACGCTGCTCGACGGCACGCCCATCGCCCACAGCGAGGTGATCTGGTCCGCGGCACGGGTGAACTTCAGCATCAACCCCGACGAGGACGATCGATGAGCCGAACGCTGGGCGCCTTGCCCGATCACACGCACGAGGAAATGCTGGGCATCCTCGCCCGCGCAGACGCCGCGCGGCTGAAGGCCTTCGCCGAACCGCTGATCGCTGCGCTTGGCGACATCGAGGTGCGCGAGAACCGCACGGGGCTGGTGATGCTGCCGATGCGCGACACGGCGCAGCGCACGCATTTCCACCTGGGCGAAGTGCTGGTCAGCGAGGCGCGCATCGTGGCCGGCGGGGTCGAGGGCTACGGCATGCGCCGGGGCCGCGACCTCGAGGCGGCGATGGCGATGGCGCTGGTCGACCTTTGCGTGGCGTCCGGCGTGCACCTGCGGGCCTGCGCCGCCTTCGTGACGGACGAGGCCGCGAAGCAGGCCGAGGAAGATCGTGAGACCCTGCGCCGGGTCGAGGCCACCCGCGTCGAGATGGAGACCTTCTGATGCCTGCGATCCCCGTCCCCTCGGCCTTCGAAAGCCGCTGCAACGCGACCTACGACGCGCTTATGTGGGCGCTGTCGCGCCCAGGCCTGGTGCGCGACCTGCCCGAGGCCGGTCAGGCGCAGATCGTCGATGCGCTGATCGACCGCGACTGCGCAGTCTTCTGCGACGCGCCCGATCTTGCCGCGCGCGTGGCCGGTATCGGCGCGGCGCTGGTGGACGTGGAGCGCGCCGATCACCTGTTCCTCGACCGCCTCGAAAACGCCGGGCTTCTGCGCGCGCTGCGGCTGGGTTCGGACCTGCACCCGGAACTCGGCGAGACGCTGGTGTTGAACGCCGCAATTGGAACGGGGCCGGGCGTGCGGCTGACCGGCCCCGGAGTGGACGGATCGGTCGAGATCCGCATCGCCGGCCTGCCCGACGGTTTCTGGCGGATACGGGCGCAGGTGATGCGCTACCCGATGGGGTTCGAGCTGTTCCTTCTCGACGGGACGCGCGTCGTCGGGCTTCCCCGGTCCACTGAAGTCGAGGTGCTGTGATGGCCTACGTGGCGACCCGCGGCGGCGAACGCGCCATCGAGCAATCGCAGCGCCTGTTTCGGACCGAACTGGGCGCGATCACGCCCGACCGCGTCGCCGAGCTGCGCCGCGCCCTGCCGTACCTCGTCGACCGCGTCATGGGCGAGGCGTCGCTTTACGACGAGGATCTGGCCGCGCTGGCGCTCGCCCAGACGGGGGGCGAGCTTTACGAGGCGATCCTGCTTCTGCGCGCCTGGCGCACGACGCAGCCGCGGCTTGCAGTGGCCGAGCCCGTGACGCAAGAGGCGCTGTTCACCCATCGCCGCATCTCGGCCGCGTTCAAGGACATTCCCGGCGGGCAGCTGCTCGGCCCGACGCTGGACTATGCGCACCGTATCCTCGCGACCGAGGTGCTCGAGGGCACGCCCTACGTGCCCGAGCCGGTGGACGCGGCAGCCCGGCCCGCGCCCGCGCAGCAGCCGTCGGTCGCGGCGTGGCAGGCCGCCAACGGGCTGCTGACCGCGCCGCGCCCCGACACGACCGCCGGCAACGACATCCCCGACGTGACGCGCGAGCCGCTGCTGTTCCCGGCCAGCCGCGCGCATTCCCTCCAATCGCTGGCGCGCGCCGAAACCGGCGGCGTGCTGGCGCTGGGCTATGCCGCGCAGCGCGGCTATGGCCAGGCCCACCCCACCGTCAACGAACTGCGCCTGGCCGAGGCCGAGATCCTGGTGCGACACCCGCGCGGCACGCGGTTCAGCGCCGGCCGGGTCAAGGTCTCGCAGGCCGAGGTCGTCTCGAAAAGCGGCGAGGCGCTGCGGCTGGGCTTCTCGGCCACGCTCGGCTGGAACGAGGTCAAGGTGCTCGCCGCCGCGACGCTGGACCTGAACTCCGAGGGCGCGCCCAAGGGATCGGCCACCGAGGAGGAGTTCTTCCTCTACCACACCGAGGGCGTCGAAAGCTCGGGCTTCTGCATCCACTTCAAGCTGCCGCACTACGTCACCTTCCAATCCTCGCTCGATGCCATGCGCGACGCCCGCGCCACGCGCGCGGCCCGCGACAAGCACACGGAGCCGGCCGAATGACTCTGCGATCCCTCACCAAGGACTGGGAGCCGATGGCCTACGGCTTCCTCGACCCCACCGCCAAGCGCGAGATCCGGCGGAAAATGCTGAAGGCGATCGCCGTGCCCGGCTGCCAGATCCCTTACGCCAGCCGCGAGGTGCCGATGGCGCGCGGCTGGGGTACCGGCGGCCTTCAGGTGTCGTGCACGCTGGTCAACCCGACGATGCGCATCAAAGTCATCGACCAGGGCGCCGACGACAGCGTGAACGCGGCCTCGATCCGGCGCTTCCTGGCGCAGGTTTCGGGCGCTCCGACCACGACGGACACGCTGCAGGCCGACCTGATCCAGTCCCGCCACCGCATCCCCGAGGAACGGCTGCGCGACGACCAGGTGCTGGTCCTGCAGGTGCCGAACCCCGAGCCGCTGCGCTCGGTCCAGCCGAACATGTCGATCGCGCGCCAGATGCACGCCGATGCCGATTACGGGCGCATGTGGCTGCAGCTCTACGAGCAGATCGTGCGCTCGGGGCGGGTGATGCAGGGCGCGGCGTACCCCAGCCTCGTCAACGGCCGCCACGTGATGACGCCGTCGCCGATTCCGCGCTGGGACGTGCCGAAGTTGCACATGGCGCGGCACTTGACGCTGCTTTCGGCGGGCCGGGAAAAGCGCCTGCACGCCGTGCCGCCCTTCACGCGGGTCGAGCCCCTGGTCTTCGACGACGTGCCCTACCGGGTCGAGGATCACGCCGGGCTGACCTGCACGCGGTCGGGCGCGCGCGGCTTCTACATGAACGAGATCCCGCAGGCGGATGGAAGCTCGGCCCACGAGCTCTCCGACAGTGATCTCGGCGCCAAGACGATCCGCTGGGCCGAGGGCGAGGCCGTGGCGATCGGCGACACCTGGTACCGCGACGGAGAGATGGAGCCATGAGCACGACGATGGCGCTGGACGCCCCCCGGCTGGTCGACACGCGCCCGCTGCTGACCGCGCAGGGCGTGTCGAAATCCTACGGCGCGGTGCACGCGCTGCGCGACGTCTCGGCCGACGTGTACCCGGGCGAGGTCCTGGGCATCGTCGGCGAAAGCGGCTCGGGCAAGTCGACCTTCCTGCGCTGCCTGAACCTCGAGGAGACGCCGGACGCGGGCAGCTACACGCTGGACCTGCCGGACGTCGACGGAAACCTGTTCGACCTGGACCGCTTCGCCCGGCGGATGCTGTGCGCCACGCGCATCGGCATCGTCTACCAGAATCCGCATGCGGGGCTTCTGATGCGGCACTCGTCGTCGGGCAACGTGGCCGAGCGGCTGCTGGTCGCGGGCGAGCGGCGCTTTGCCGTGCTGCGCGACAAGGCGCGCGACGCGCTGGACGCATCGGAGTTTCCCCGCGACCGGATCGACGCCCCGCCGATCGAGCTGTCGGGCGGGATGCAGCAGCGGGTGCAGCTGGCCAAGGCGATCGCGCTGGAACCCGCGCTGTTGCTGCTGGACGAGCCCACCACCGGCCTCGACGTCAGCGTGCAGGCGCTGGTGCTGGACACGCTGAAGCGGCTGCAGGCCGAACGCCGCATCACCATGGTGCTGGTCAGCCACGACCTAGGCGTGATCCGCACGCTGGCCGATCGCGTCATGGTCATGCGCCACGGCCGTGTCGTGGAATCCGGCCTTGCCGACCAGGTGTTCCAGGACCCGCAGCACGCCTACACGCAACAACTGGTGCACGCAAAGCTATGACTCCGATTCTCGATGTCCGCGGCCTGTCCAAAGGCTTCGTCATGCACCATCTCGACACCCGGATGGGGGCCTTCGACGACGTGTCGTTCACCCTGCACGCGGGCGAGTTCCTGCTGCTCAAGGGCCGCAACGGCGCGGGCAAGTCGACGCTGCTGCGCACGCTCTACCGCAGCTACCTGGCCAGTGCGGGGCAGATCCTGTTCCACGGGCCAAACGGGGTGATCGACCTCGCGCGCGCGGCCGACGTGGACGTGGCCGTGCTGCGGCGCACCGGGATCGGCTTCGTCACGCAGTTCCTGGTCGCGCGCCCCCGCGTCAGTGCCGAGGCGCTGGTCGCCGAACCCCTGCGCCTTGCCGGCACGCCACAGGACGAGGCGCTGGCGCAGGCGCGGCACTGGCTCGCGGCTTTCGGCGTCCGGCAGGCGCTGTGGCCGGCCTATCCGACGACGTTCTCGGGTGGCGAGCAGCAGAAGGTCAACCTGGCCCGCGCGCTGATCCGCCCGCAGCGCCTGCTGCTTCTGGACGAGCCGACGGCCTCGCTCGACGCCGCGGCGCGGGCGGCGCTGATCGACCGGCTGGCGGACCTGAAGGCCCGCGGCACCGCGATGATCGGCGTGTTCCACCACCCCGGCGACGTGGCCGAGCTGATCGACCGCGAGATCGACCTGACCCCCGACACCAACCTACAGGAGGACCGCGCCGATGTGGTTGTCTGACTTCACCCTGGTCCTGCCCGACCGCGTCGTTCCCAACGGCGCGCTGCGCCTGCAGGACGGTCGCATCGCCGAGATCGCCGACCACCCGGTGCGTCATGCAGGCGCCATGCGCGGCGCAGGTCACACGATATTCGCCGGCTTCATCGACATGCACGGCGACATGATCGAGCAGGAGCTGGAGCCGCGCGCGCGGGTCGATTTCCCGATCAACGTGGCGCTGGCGGCGCTCGATGCGCGGCTGGCCGCGGCCGGGGTCACGACGGCCTACGCGTCGGTGTCATTCTCGCGCGGAGTGCGCGACGGCGAGCGGCGCTCGTTCGAGCACACCAGCGGCGTGATCCGCGCGCTGGCGGCCGCACGGGGGCGCGCGCGGGTCGACCACCGGATCCACGCGCGCTTCGACATCACCTTCGACAACGCGGTCGGCGTGCTGAAGGGCCTGCTGGACGACGGCACCGTCGATCTGGTCTCGCTGATGGATCACACGCCGGGGCAGGGCCAGTACCGCAACCTCGAGATCCACATCCGCAACAAGGCCGCGCAGAACGGCATCTCCGAGGCCGAGGCGCGCGCGATGGTCGATACCGCCATGGCCACGCGCGCCCGTCCGCAGGAAGAGCTGCTGCAGAACATGCGGACGGTCGCGCGGATGTGCCGCGACCACGGCGTGCCGCTGGCCAGCCACGACGACGACACGGTGGACAAGGCGCACCTGGTCGCCGAGTTGGGCGCGGTGATCGCGGAATTCCCCGTGACGCTTGAGGCGGCGGAGGTCGCGACGCAGCGCGGGCTGATGACGGCGATGGGCGCGCCCAACGCCATGCGCGGCGAAAGCTATTCCGGCAACCTTTCCGCGCGCGAGGCGCACCGCGCCGGCGTGCTCTCGATCCTCGCGGCGGATTATCACCCGGCGGCGATCCTGCCCGCGATCCGCGCGCTGGCCACACAGGACCCGGACGGCCTGGCCGGCGCCGCGCGCCTTGCGACGGTCAACCCGGCAAAGGCGCTGGGCCTGGACGACGTGGGCAGCATCGCTAATGGCAAGTCCGCCGATCTGGTCGTCGTCGACGACGCGGACCGGGTCGTCCTGACGCTGCGCCGCGGCGCGGTGATCTATTCCGACGGCACGCTGCACGGATTGCCCGCACGAGAGCCCGCCATCGCCTGAGCGATGTCAACGAAGTGTCACCTGACGGTCGGCCAGGTGTCACGGAGCGGGGCTACCCCTACAGGTGACGCATTCATTCGGATGAATCACCATGACCCAGACGCTCTCGCTGTCCGCCGTGACCCGCACCTTCCACGAAACGACAGCCGTCGACCGCGCGACGCTGTCGGTCGAGCCGGGGCAGTTCGTCGGCATCATCGGCCGCTCGGGCGCGGGCAAGTCCACGCTGCTGCGCCTGATCAACCGCCTGGTCGACCCCTCTTCGGGGTCGATTTCGTTCGGGGGGACCGAGATCACCGCCCTGCGGGGCCGGGCGCTGCGGGCATGGCGGCGCGATTGCGCGATGATCTTCCAGCAGTTCAACCTGGTCGACCGGCTGGACGTGCTGACCAACGTGCTGATCGGACGGTTGGCCGAGCACGGTTTCGTCAAGTCGATGGCCATGCGCTTCTCGGACGCCGAGCGCACGATGGCGATCGAGGCGCTGGACCGGCTCGACCTTGTGCCGCAGGCCCTGCAGCGCGCGGGCACGCTGTCGGGCGGCCAGCAGCAGCGGGTGGCGATCGCCAAGGCGCTGGTCCAGCGTCCGAAGATCATGCTGGCGGACGAGCCCATCGCCAGCCTCGACCCTGCGAACGCCTCGCTGGTCATGGACGGGCTGCGCCGGATCAACCGGCAGGACGGCCTGACCGTGCTGGTCAACCTGCACACGCTGGATACCGCGCGCGCCTATTGCGACCGCATCGTCGCCATGCGCGCGGGCCGCGTGATGTTCGACGGCACCGCCGCGCAACTGACCGACGACGTGGTCCGCGACATCTACGGCATCGAGGGGCTGGCCGAGTTCGACGCCGGTATCACCTCGACCGCGGCCCGGGCGACCGGCCGCACGCGCGAGCCGGCCTGACGATCCGGCCGGACACGAAAGAGCGACACGTGAACGCAACCAAGGGGGATACCACCATGCGTTTCATCACAGCCACCGCACTTGCGGCCCTGATCGCCACGCCGGCGCTGGCCGAGGGCTGGAAGGACGACTACCAAGTCCTGAAGTTTGGCATCCTGTCGGGCGAGAACGAACAGGACCGCCTGATGCGCAACGAGCCGCTGCGCGTCTACCTCGAGGACCAGCTGGGCGTCGAGGTCGAAATCTTCACCGCCGGCAACTACGACGGCGTGATCCAGGCCATCGCGGCAGACCAGATAGAGATCGCGCGCCTGGGCTCCTCGTCCTACGCCGCGGCCTATACCGCGACTGACGGCGGCGTGGTCCCGACGCTGACCACGCTCAGGAAGGACGGCTCGACCGGCTACTACTCGGTCGTGGTGACGCGCTGCGATAGCGGCATCGAGACGCTCGAGGATGCCGCCGGCAAGGTGCATGCCTTCGCCGATCCCGACAGCACGTCGGGCTATGCCGTGCCCTACTTCAACATGATCCAGCGCGAGGGCATCGTCCCCGAGGAGCATTTCGGCACGGTGACCTTCTCGGGCAGCCACGAGGCCGGCGTCACCGGCGTCGTCAACGGCCTCTTCGACACCGCCGCGACCTACCAGGACAACGACACCTCGGGCATCTACCAGCGCATGGAAGAGAAGGGCATGATCGAGCCCGGCCTGGTCTGCAAGATCTGGGAAAGCCCCGAGATCACCTCGGGCCCGTGGACCTTCCGCAAGAATCTGCCCGAACAGCTGATCGAGGACGTGACCGCCGCGATCGAAAGCTTCCCCGAGGCCGATCCCGAGGGCTACGCGCTCTACTCGTCGTTCACCGAGGACGATCCGAACCCCGAGGTCGGCTTCACCCGCGTCGACAGCGACCGCTACCAGTGGATCGTCGACATGCGCGCCTGGATCCGCGACCAGCGCCGCTCGGCCGGCAGCTGATCGTCGCACCGCGCAAGGGGGTGGGCGGCATCGCCCACCCGTTCCACACCGGGAAGACCGTGATGACCGCGACCGCAGACTTCACCCGCCTCGGCGCCACCGGCACCGACGACCGGATCGCGCAGTTCGAGGCCGACTTCGCCGAGCGCCGGCGCCGGGCGCGGTTGGCGTGGCTGGTGGGCACGGTCGTGTTCGCGACGCTCTTCGCGCTGACCGCCTGGATCGGCGACTTCTTCCGCGTCACGCAGGTGACGATGCCCGACGGCGCGCGGGAGTGGCGCTGGGTGATCCCGGCGGGACTGCCGCGGCTGGGCGAATACGTCGCGAACACGATTCCGGTGCTGCGCTGGGACAGCCTGGGCGCCGACCTGTCGGAATGGTTCTGGCGCTGGCCCATCTGGCTTGAGCTTCTGTTCGAGACGATCCTGATCGCCTACATGGCGACCGTCGTGGGTGTCATCGGCGGCTTTCTTCTGTCCTTTCCGGCGGCGCGCAACCTTTCGCCGAACAAGGGCGTGCTCTGGACCACCCGCCGCTTTCTCGAGATCGCGCGTACGGTGCCGGAACTGGTCTGGGCGCTGATCTTCGTCTTTTGCTTCTCGGTCGGTCCCATGGCGGGCGTGATGGCCATCGGGCTGCACGCCACCGGCGCGCTGGGCAAGCTCTATTCCGAGGTCAACGAGAACATCGACATGGCGCCGCTGGAGGGCGTCAAGGCGGCGGGCGGCACGTGGTTCGACCAGATCCGCTACGGCGCCGTGCCGCAGGTGCTGCCCAACATCATCAGCTACACGCTGCTGCGGTTCGAGATCAACGTGCGCGCCTCGTCGATCATCGGCTACGTGGGCGCGGGCGGGTTGGGGCAGGAGTTCCGCACCGCCATGAGCTTTCAGGAATACACAGACCTGTCGGCGCTGTTCGTCATCATATTCGTCACCGTGATGGTGATCGACTACGGCTCGGAAAAGCTGCGCCACCGGGTCATCGGCATGGAGGCCCGGGCATGAACCCGACGCAAGACCGCATCGACGCCGCACGCGCCCGCGTGCCGCGGGCCTTCCGCGCCCCCGCGCCCGTCCGCCTGCGCCGCATCGCGGTCCGGACGCTGCTGGTGGGGCTGTTCCTGTGGTGCCTCTACGACTTCGACATCACCCCCGCCCGCATCTGGGAGGGGTTGGGCCGCTTCGGCACCGTGGCCAGCTTCATGTTCCCGCCGCATGTCTGGGACAGCTGGGCAGCCTTTTCGGAGATCCTCGAAGGTCTGGGCGAGACGCTGGCCATCGCGTTCCTCGGCACGCTTCTGGGCGCGATCGTCGCTTTCCCGCTGTCGTTCCTCGGCGCCAAGAACATCAACCGGCTGAACTTTCTCCGCCTCGGCGTGCGGCGCGGCTACGACGTGATCCGCGCGTTCGAGACGCTGATCCTGGCGTTGATCTTCATACGCGCCTTCGGACTCGGCCCGCTGCCCGGCATCCTCGCCATCGCGGTCAGCGAGATCGGCACCTTCGCCAAGCTGTTCTCGGAGGCGATCGAGAACACCTCGGACCGCCCCGTCGACGGGGTCAGGGCCTCGGGCGGATCGCGGCTGCAGCAGATCCGCTTCGGCGTGATGCCTCAGGTCAGCCCGGTGATCCTGTCGATCCTGCTCTACAACTTCGAATCCAACGTCCGGTCTGGCACGATCCTGGGCATCGTCGGCGCGGGCGGCATCGGCTTCCTGCTGTCGGACCGCATCGCCGCCTACCGCTGGGACGAGGCGTGGTCGATCATCTTCCTGATCATCCTAATGGTCTACGTCATCGACTGGCTGTCGGGCCTGATCCGCAGCCGCCTGATCGGCACCAAGGAGCTTCCGAAATGACCTGTCCGACACTTGCCTGCCGCGCCCCCGAGGTGCCGGCATGAGCGCCTACAAGCGGTCCCTGGGCGAGACGCCCAGCATCCACCCCGAGGCGTCCGTGACCGATTGCACCCTCGGCGCCTGGACCGAGGTCGGGCGCGGCACGACGATGCGCGAAAGCACGATGGGCGACTGGTCCTACATCACGCAGGATTGCCACGTGATCTGGACCACCATCGGCAAGATGTGCTCGATCGCCAACGCGACCCGCATCAACCCGGGCAACCATCCGACCTGGCGCGCGATCCAGCACCATTCCGTCTACCGGGCCGAGGCTTACGGCCTGGGCGAGGACGACGCCGCCTTTTTCGACTGGCGCAAGGCGGATCACGTGACCATCGGCCACGACGTCTGGATCGGCCACGGCGTCACGATCACCGCCGGCGTCACCATCGGCACCGGCGCGGTCGTCGGCGCGGGCGCCGTGGTCACGCGCGACGTGCAGCCCTATACGGTCGTCGGCGGCGTGCCCGCGCGCGTGCTGAAGCGGCGCTTCGACGAGCGGCAGGCACAGGCGTTGCAAGAGATCGCGATCTGGGACTGGCCGCGCGAACGGTATCGCGCCGCGCTGCCCGACATCCGCGCCCTCGGCATCGACGCGTTCATCGAGAGGTATTCCTGAGTCTCGGCCGCCGCGTACGGATAATCCTGTCCCGCCCGAGCGACCGCAGGCCGTGCACGCGTCCGCTTGCTCCGTCGTCCTGATGGTCTGGCATAAGAAAGGGCAGGGCGTTTCCGCCCCGCCCGCTGTCCTGTTTGACTGGCTGACCCGGCTCTCGGCGCTTACATCCGCCCGATCGAGAAGAAGAACGTCTCGCCCGAGCTGTCGTCGACGCCGTCGTTGTCGGTCGCGATCCAGGTCGTGCCATCCGACAGGATCGCCATGCCCTCGACCTTGTCTTGGATGTAGCCGTTGAAGCCGGCGAGGTCCTCGCGCAGGTCGCGGACCACTTCCTTCTCGACCACGGGCAGCGTCTCGCCCAGCGGTGCGGCCACCATCTGGTCCATCGGCACGCGGGTCACCGCCTTGATCGCCGAGTTCGAGAACTGGTCGTCCCGCTCGACGAAGTACATCCAGTCGCCGTGCGCCGTGATCTCGGACAGGCCGACCCAGCCGGTATCCACCGAGGTCAGCGGGTAATGCACCGCGCCCCATTCCTGCGTCTCGAGGTCGTAGGCCAGCACCTTCACCATGCCCGCCGGATCGTCGTCGAATTCGCGCTGGAGCGCGACCCACAGCGTGGTGCCGACGCGGGTGATGCCCTCGGCAGCCCAACGACGCTCGACCGCCATGATCTCTTTCGGAAAGGGGATCGTCGCGGCGATCTCGCCCTCGGCAGTGACGTGGTAGATCGCGTGCAGGATGCCGCGGTCGAGGCGCCCTTCGGAGGCGACGTAGAAGTTGCCCTCGCCGTCGAGGGTGATCCCTTCGAGGTCCATCAACTGCGCGGGCCGACCGTCGCGGGTGATACGGGTCACGTCCGTGATGCGCGCCGGCGTGGCCCCCGTGTCGATGGTGAAGATCGACGGCTGCATGCCGTAGAAGCTGTCGTTGACGGCATAGACCGTGCCGCCTTCGCCCGCGACCATCCCCGAGATCGCGCCCCAGCCGATCAGCTCGTCACTGCCGGCCGAGGTCAGCTGCGGATAGCGCGCCTCGCCCTCGGCGTAATCGAACAGCATCACGTGGCTGCGCGGGCCGGCATCGTCGGCCTCGTTGGCGATGGCCAGCAGGTTGCGGCCCGGGATGGCGACGGCGCCCTCGGGCGCGATTCCCGACGGCAGAAGCTGCGCCAGCACCGGGTTCGCCGGGTCGGTCATGTCGTAGACGCCCACGATCGAGCCACGCTCGGACAGTAGGAAGATCATCGGCGTGCCGTCGAAGGTCGCGAACTCCATGCCTTCGGGCTCAATGCCTTTGGCGTCCGAGCGGCTGTCGGGGTAGTGGCCGATCTCGACCAGCGCATGCTCGAACGACGGCCCCGAGTCGTAGACCTCGGTCCCGTCCTTGTGGAAGACGGTGAAGCCGCGCGACCCGCCGTCCATGTCGCCCTCGTTAGCGATGACGAAATGGTCTTCGTCGATCCACTGCAGCGCGTCCGGCTCGCGGGGGACGTCCGCCAGCGTATCGGTGAAGTCCAGCGCGCCGTCGTCCTGCGCATCCACGCCCACGAGCGAGACGGAGCCTGCCGAGAAATGCGACAGCACCTCACCGGACGCGTTCAGCACGACGACGTGGTTGTTTTCCTGCAGCGTGACGGCGATCTCGCCGGCGGCGTTCACGTCGACGAACTCGGGCTCGGGGTCGTCCGGGGCCACGTCGGCCAGACCGGTGACGTCGGCGCGCACCTGCTGGTCGCACTGCATCATGCCGTCCGCGTCCAGCGGGATGATCGAGACGTGGCCGGCCGGCATCTGCGGCACACGGCCGTCGCCGGCATCCTCGTCGCGCTCGTTCTCGACGGCGACGACCACGAACGAGCCGTCCGGCGCCACGGCTGTGCTGTCGGGCTGGCCGCCGAGGTCGCAATCCGCGACCATCTCGCCCGTGGCCACTGCGTAATGGGCAAGGTGGCCCGACGGGCTGGTGAAGCTCTCCGAGGTGTTGATCCCGACGAAGACCGTGTCGCCCATGGCCGAGACGGCGGTCGGCTCGCCATCCAGCGCGATGTTGCCCAGCGGCTGCGGGTTGGCCGGGTCGGTGATGTCGATGCGGCCGATCACGCCAAGCGGGCTGTCGGAATAGACCAGCGTGTTGCCGTCGGCGGTGACGGTCACGATCTCGGCCGAGGTCTCGCGCGCGGCATCCTCGCCCTCGGCCATGTTGGTGAAGACCGGGAAGCTCGCGATCCGGTTAAAGTTCATGTCGGCCAGCGCGGCGGTGCCGGCGGTCAGCGCGAAGACGGATGTGAGGAGGGGCAGTTTGATCGGCATCGTCTGAAATCCCTGTCGTGGAACGATGCGACGCGAATGCGCCGTCAACGTAACGCCGTCGTGACGAAGGGCTGTCGGTGCTGTGACAGAGGGCGCAGAAACGGGCTTTTAGGGGCGGCGTGACCCGAGGGTGCACGGGTTCGGCACTGCGCGAGAAAGAAAACGCTCCCGGCACGCGATGTGCCGGGAGCGCTGGTGGCAGAAGGTCAGCCGACCGCTTCGCCGTCGCTGCGCTTGACGGTGATGATCGCCGAGCGGGGCAGGGCGCCCTCGCCGTCGGGGAACGGCGCACCCGGGTGCTGGATGCCGACGAACATCGTGCGGCGGTCCGAGGACCACGTGAGGCCGGTGACCTCGCTGCCGTTCGGGCCGGTCAGGAAACGGCGGATCTCGCCGGTCTCGGGGTCGCCGGCGAGCATCTGGTTGTTGCCCATCCCCTCGAACTCGCCCTCGTTGCTGTCGTCGCCGTCGGTCTGGATCCAGATCAGGCCGGTGGTGTCGATCTGCATCCCGTCGGGCGAGTTGAACAGGTTGCCGGCGTTGATGTTGTCGGTTCCGGCATCGGGGCCGTCCTGGTGCACCGTCGGGTTGCCCGCCATCACGTAGAGATCCCAGGCGAAGGTGTCGGCGCCGTGGTCGCCGCCCTCGGGGCGCCAGCGCACGATCTGGCCGTACTCGTTGGTCTCGCGCGGGTTGGGCGCGTTGACCGTCATCGGGTCGCCGCCGGCGTTGGTCAGGATCTCGCCCGCGTCGTTGGTGGCCCCGCGTCGCGAGTTGTTGGTCAGGCAGCAATAGGCCTCGGCCGCCAGCGGGTTGACCGCGATCCACTCGGGCCGGTCCATCGTCGTCGCACCCACGGCCGAGGCCGCGGTGCGGGTGAAGATGGCGATTTCGGCCGGCTCCATGCCGGTGGCCTCGGGCGTCAGCGCGACCCACTGGCCGGTCTGGTCGTCGGCGAAGGTCGCGGCAAATAGCTGGCCCTCGGACAGCAGGGTCGAGGTGTCGCCGCCGTCTTCGTAGGCGTCGCGGCTGACCCACTTGTACATGAACTCGCCCCGCTCGTCGTCGCCCATGTAGACGACCAGGCGATTGTCGTCGGCCAGCGCGTAGGCGGCGTTTTCGTGCTTGAAGCGGCCGAGCGCCGTGTGCTTGACCGGGGTCGAGTTGGCGTCGCTCGGGTCGATCTCGACGATCCAGCCGGCGCGGTGCGGCTCGTTCGGGTTCGCGGTCACGTCGAAGCGCGGGTCGTAGAGGTGGTAGTTGTAGCCCCAGCCCTCTGCCGAGATGCCGTAGCGGGCGTATCCGGCGGCGACAGTCTCGTCGGAGGGCATCTCGCCGGTGGCACCGAAGTAGCCGTTGAAGTTCTCCTCGCAGGTCAGGTACGTGCCCCAGGGCGTGCGGCCCGAGCCGCAATTGTTGAACGTGCCCAGCGACTGCGTGCCCGACGGATCGTCGGCGGTCTGCATCAGCGCGTGGCCGGCCGCGGGGCCGTCGATGCTCATCGGCGTGTTGTGGGTGATGCGGCGGTTGTAGGGGCTGTCGATCACGACCGACCAGCCGTCGTCGCCCTCGGCCACTTCCATCACGGTCACGCCCTGGAAGTTCTGCAGGCGCAGAACGTCGTCGGCCGAGCTCGGCGCGCGCTCTTCCTCGAGGCTGTCGGCCTCGGCGGTGGTCGAGCCGACAAGGTTGATGTCGTTGTTGGTGTACTCACTGTTCACGACGAGGATTTCGCGCCCGTCGATCGAGAACAGCTCCATCCCGTCGGTGTTCTCGCCGAAGACGCGGTCGGACCCTTCGGTCGGCACGCCGGTTTCCTGGCTGAACTCGGGCGCATCCGAAAACAGCGGATCGCCCCAGCGGACCAGCACCTGCCAGTCATAGCCTTCGGGCACGTGCACCGTGCCGTCGGTTTGTGCCGCGATCTGCGTGAACGGGAATCGCCCGCCGGCCTGCGCCAGCGCGGTCGTGCCCTTCAGCATGGCGGTGCCCATGACGGCCGCGCCCGAGCCGAAGGCCAGCACGCCGCCAAGGAAGCCGCGGCGAGAGATGGCGCGTTCGACCACGCGGTCGAACTCCTGGATCTCGGCCCGGGGGAATCGCGCCTCGTCCCATTCGTCGAATGTCAGCCCGTGGTGCTTGTCGTCTTTCATGTCATTTATCCCTGAGATGCGAGTCCGCCGGACCGCCTTCCGGCCGGCGCGGGCACGCTAGGGGCGAAATTTAACAGGAAGACGACAGGCGCGCGCCGGTCACGCATCGGTGAGCGGATCGTGTGGTGGCGTCAGCGACCGCGGCGCGGCGGGGCCGGCTTAGGCCGCCGCGTCGTAGCGCGAAAACACCTCGGTCGTGCCATCGCGGCGGATCAGGAAGACGTCGTAGGCCTCGCGCGCATCTTCCGGGCCCATGCCGGGAGAGCCGTAGGGCATCCCCGGCACCGCAAGCCCCACGGCGTCGGGACGTTCGGAGAGCAGTCTGCGGATATCGGCCGGCGGCACATGGCCCTCGATGAAATAGCCGTCGATCTTGCCGGTGTGGCAAGAGATCATCTCCTGCGGGATGCCGTTGCCGATCTTGTGGCGGATCAGCAGCGCGCCCCGGCTCGCCTCGGTCGTCACGGCAAAGCCTTCGTCCTCGAGGATGCGCACCCAGGCCTCGCAGCAGCCGCAGTTCGGGTCCTTCAGGACGTGGATCGCGGGCGCCCCTTGCGCGAGGCCCAGCTGCGGCGCGACTGCGGCAAGGCTCGCCGCTCCGGCAAGCATCGTGCGGCGGGTGACGTGTGACATGAGATTTCCTCCGGTTTTCGAAGATGTGCGTTCGCGGGGCCCGGCGGTCAAGGCGCGGTCGTGCGGCATGGTGGCCCGGCACAACGCGGATCGGTCCGTGCCGGAACGGGGCTGGCGCTCGGCCCCCGGCTGCACGACAATGCGGCGGACAACGGGGACGAACCATGCCGCAACCTGACATTTTCGCAACGGCCTGGGTCGCCGCGGACTGGGGCTCGACCAACCTCCGCCTCTGGCTGCTGGGCGAGACGGGCGAGGTCATCCGCGCGATCAGCGATCCGCGCGGCGCGGCCGAGCTTTCGGGCGCCGGGTTCGAGGCGACGCTGCGCGAGCTGCTGGCGCCGGTGCTTGCCGTGAAGCGGTCCGGCCCGCTCGAGGTCATCGCCTGCGGCATGCTCGGCGCCCGGCAGGGCTGGGCCGAGGCCGCCTATCTGCGCGTGCCCGCGCCGCCGGTCGACATGGGCCGTGCGCTGGTCGTCCCGGACACGGGCGCCGACTTGCGCGTGCGGATCCTGCCAGGGCTGCGGCAGGACGACCCGCCCGACGTCATGCGGGGCGAAGAGACGCAGATCGGCGGGCTCATCGCCGCGGACCCCGGCTATGACGGCATCGTCTGCCTGCCCGGCACCCACAGCAAGTGGGCGCGTGTGACAGACGGCGCGGTGCAATCCTTCGCCACCTGCATGACCGGAGAGCTGTTCGCGCTGCTCTCGGACCGCTCCGTTCTGCGGCACTCGGTCGGCAAGGGCGCGTGGGACGACGCCAGCTTCGACGCCGCCGCCGCCGAGACGCTGTCCCGCCCCGAACGCCTGACGCCCGCTCTGTTCGGCATCCGCGCGGGGGCGCTGCTGAAGAACGCCGGGCCGGCGCAGGGCACCGCGCGCCTGTCCGGCCTGCTGATCGGGGCCGAGATCGGCGCCATGCGCCCGGTCTGGTCCGGCCTGCCGGTCACCGTGCTGGGTGCGAAGGCGATCTCGGACAGCTACGCGCGGGTGCTGAGCGTCGCCGGCGCATCAGTCACGCTGGTCGACGCCGAAGGCGCCACGCTGCGCGGCCTAGGCGCCGCCTACCGGCAAATGAAAGGACACCCCGAATGGTCCGCAACCTGATCGCGATCCTCCGCGGCCTCGAACCCGACGAGGCCGTGGCCATCACCGAGGCGCTGATCGCCGCCGGCATCACCAAGATCGAGGTGCCGCTGAACTCGCCCCGGCCCTTCGACAGCATCGCCCGGATGATCGACGCCTGCGGCGACCGGGCCGAGATCGGCGCGGGCACCGTGCTCGAGGTCGCGCAGGTCGAGCGTCTGGCCGGGATGGGTGCGCGGCTGGTGGTTTCGCCGAATTGCGACGCGGACGTCATCCGCGCCACGGTCGCAGCCGGCATGCAGTCATGGCCGGGCGTCTTCACCCCAACCGAATGTTTCGCCGCGCTGAAAGCCGGCGCCACCGGGCTGAAGCTGTTCCCCGCCTCGCTGATGGACCCAGGCGGCGTCAGCGCAGTCAAGGCAGTGCTGCCACCGTCCGCGCCGCTTTACGCGGTGGGCGGTGTCGCGCCCGACAACTTCGCCGACTGGCACGCGGCGGGCGTCAGCGGGTTCGGGCTGGGCTCGTTCCTGTTCAAGCCCGGCGTCTCGCCCGATCACGTCGCGCGCTCGGCCGAAGCGTCCGTTGCGTCCTACGACGCGCTGGGCGGCGCGCGCGCCGCCGGATGATCGTCCGGCGCCTCTGTCCAAGGTGTTGACCGCGCGACAGGAAGCGGCCAATCATGCCGTCCGGAGGGGCGCTCGGCACCATCCACGATCCGCGCCGTTCCGGCACATGCGCGGCCGCTTGCGCGGGCGGGCCGCCTTCGGAGCTTACGGGATGCACGGATGACCGGTCTTCGATCCGACACCCAGACGCAGGCGGCGCTGGACGCCGCACTGGCAGCGTGGCTCGGCTCGGGGCGGCCGGGCGACGACGTTCTGGCGGCCGATCCGGCGCAGCTTCGCCACAGGATCGACCTCAACGGCGCGGGTCCGCTTCTGGCGCTGAAAAGCGATCCCGCCGCGGTGCCCGACGACATCGCGCGCTTCCTGCGCAAGCGCCTGGTCGCCCGCGAGATGTGGGAAGAACAGCACAGGCGCGTGCTGGCGGCAGCACTCGACGCGCTGGACGCCGCGGGTCTGAACCCGCTGGTTATGAAGGGCACCGCGCTTGCCTACAGCCACTACCCGCGCCCCGCGGCACGCGTGCGCGGCGACAGCGACGTCCTGGTCGAGGAGGAGGGCCGCGCGGCGGCGTTCGCCGCTCTGGAAGACGCGGGCTTTCGCCGTGCGGCGACCGCCGGCGGCAGCACGCTGAACGCGGAGGCGCTGTTCCAGCGCCGGGACATGATGGGCGACTGGCACGACATCGACCTGCACTGGCGCCTGAACTCGTCGCCGGTCCTGGCGCGCGTGTTCTCGCACGCCGAGTTGCGCGCGCGCTCGACGCCGCTGCCGGACCTGCACGATGCGGCCTTTGCGCCCGGGCGCGTCGACGCGCTGCTGTTCGCGGCCGTGCACCGCAGGATGCACATCGACCGGCCGACACACATCCATCTCAACGGAGTCGCGCACCCGGTGATCGACAGCCTGTCCTGGCTGATGGACATCCACCTGCTGTTCGAAAGCCTCGACCGGAACGACAAGCGTTCCTTGATTGCGCGGGCCGAGGAAAAGGACATCTCCGACATCCTGCGCGACGCGCTGCGCGATGCGCGCTCGAGGCTGGGCACACACGTCCCCGAGGACGTCACGGCCGCGCTGGCACCGGCCCGGCGGGGCAGGGTGACCCGCTACATCGACGCGCAACCTGCGAGGGCACTTGTCCTGAACCTCGCGGCGATGGAGGGGATGCGCGCGCGTGGCGCCGCCCTGCGCGAGCTGGTGTTTCCGCCGCGCGACTACATGCATGCCCGCTTCTCGCGCGGCCATGCCGACTGGCTGCCGATCCTGCACCTGCGGCGGATCCTGCCCGGCGTTGCGAAGCATCTCCGCCGGGGTCGGGAACCCTCGTGAGCCACGCGTTCCTCCTGGAGCGGTTGTGGCCCTACCGGGCGGCGCTGGCGCTGTCGCTGGTCCTCATGCTGACCGAAAGCGCCGCCGTGCTGGTGGTGCCCTGGCTGGGCGGGCAGATCGTCGGCGGCCTGATCTCGGCGGTCGCGTTGCCGATCGGGTTGCTCGCGGGCGGGCTCATCGTGCTCTTCGCGCTGCAGGCCGTCCTCGGGATCGTCCGGCTGCGCGTGCTCGAGAGGACGTCGGAAACCGTCTCGGCGGATCTGAGGGCCCATCTCTACGACCATCTCCAGCGCCTGCCGATGGACTGGCTGGACGACCAGCGGCGCGGCGACATGCTGGCGCTGATCTCGCGCGAGGTGGACATGCTGACGCAGTTCGTGACGGGGGCCGTGCTGGGCTTCCTGCCGAAACTGATCGTCCTGGCGGGCGCGATTGTCCTGATGCTGAACCTCGACCCGGTGCTGGCCCTGCCGATCATGCTGGGCGTGCCGGTGTTCTACGTCCTGCTCAAGCTGCTCGGGCGCAACATCCGCCCCCTCGCGGGCCAGATCCGCGACGCCTACGCGCAGAGTGTCGCCATCGCCGAGGAAAACCTGTCGGTCCTGTCGGCCATCAAGTCCTACGTCCGCGAGGACGTCGAGGCGGCGCGCTATGCCGACAGCGTCCGCCGCTACCGCGACCTGACGCTGCGCCTGACCGCGCACGAGGCGGTGATCGGCCCGCTGGTGCGGTTCATCGCGGCGGCCGCGATCGTGCTGGTCCTGTGGCTGGGTGGCGAAAGCGTCGCGCGCGGTCAGATGACCCCGTCCGAGCTGGTGGCCTTCCTGCTCTACGCCGGGCTGATGACGCGGCCCGTCGCGGGCCTGGCCGAGCTGTGGGCGCAGTTCCAGCACGCGCGCGGCGCGCTGCGCCACATGGAGGCCGTGCTTGCCGTCCGTCCCGAGCCGCGCGAAGGCCTCGCCCCAGCGATCCCGGCAAAGGGTGCGATCACGGTCGAGAACCTAAGCTTCGGCTATCCCGGGCGGCCGCCTTTGTTCAGCGGCGTCAGTTTCGAAATCGCCGCCGGAGAGATCGTCGCCGTCACCGGCGAGAACGGGTCGGGCAAGACGACGCTCATGGATCTTCTGCTGCGGTTCCGCACGCCGCAGTCGGGCCGTATCCTGCTGGACGGGCAGGACATCGCCGCGCTCGACCTCAAGGCCTATCGCGCGCAGATGGCCCTGGTGCCGCAGAGCATGGCGCTGATCGCCGGCACGATCGCCGACAACATCCGCTTCGGCCGCCCCGAGGCGACGCGCGCCGAGATCGAGACCGCCGCGCGCGAAGCCGATGCCGAGGGCTTCGTCCGCGAATTGCCCGACGGCCTCGACACCGTGATCGGCGAGCAGGGCGTGCGGTTGTCCGGCGGCCAGCGCCAGCGGGTCGCGCTGGCGCGCGCGCTGCTGAAGAAGCCCGCGATCCTCATCCTCGACGAGCCCACCTCGATGTTCGATCCCGAGGGCGAGGCCCGTTTTGTCGAGGTCGCACGCGCGGCCCTGAAGGGGCGCACGGTGATCTTGATCACGCACCGGCCGGCCAGCCTGGTGCTGGCGGACCGGATCGTGCGGCTGGGCGATCATGGTCAGCCGAGCGACACGGCAGCGCGCCAGGTCCGGCAGGCATGAGCGGCATCTGCGGCATCGTGTCGTTCGGCGCCGCCCCGCCGCCCGACGCGGCGACGGTGCGCGGCATGACCGGCGCGCTCGAACGCCGCGGTCCCGATGGCACGACGCACTGGATCGGCGACGGCGTCGCGCTGGGGCACACGCGGCTGGTGACCACGCCCGAGGCGCGGACCGAGACGCAGCCGCTGGTCCACGCGCCCAGCGGGTGCGTCATCACCGCCGACCTGCGGCTCGACAACCGCTGCGACCTTTCGGAACGTCTCTCGATCGACCTCGGCGCGCGGACGGTCGGCGACGCGGAACTGGTCCTCGCCGCCTGGCTGCGCTGGGGAGAAGCCTGCCCAGAGCATCTGCTGGGCGACTTTGCCTTCGCCCTCTGGGACCCGCGCAAGCGGCTGCTGTTCGCCGCGCGCGACCAGATGGGCATGAAGCAGTTCATCTACGGCTGCACCGGCCCCTCGCGGCTGATCTTCGCGTCGTCCCCCCGCGCCGTGCGTCTCGTGGCCCCCGAGGCCTTCCCGCTGAACGAGGCGCGGGTGGCGGATTACCTCGAGGACATGGAGGCGATCGACCGGACCTCGACCTTCTTCCGGGGCATCCTGCGCCTGCCGCCCGCGCATCGGCTGATCTTCGACGAGAAGGGCCTGCGCGTCTCGCGCTACTGGCAGCTCGAGATGCCGCCCGAGCGGACCGGAAGCGCAAGGGAACATGAGGACGCCTTCCTCGACGCCTTCACCGAGGCGGTGCGCGCGCGGCTGCGTGGCGCGGGGCCCGTGGGTTCGATGATGAGTGGCGGGATGGATTCCGGCGCGATCGTCGCCACCGCCTCGCGGCTGCTCGGGAACACCGGCGCAGGCCCCTTGCCCACCTATTCGGTCGTCAGCCCGGTCCCAGACGGCTGCAAGGAGACGCAGGCCGTCGACGCCATGATGGACGTGCCCGGCATCCACCCGACGCGGATTCGCCGCGACGGCCCACCGGACAGCCTGCGGCACCTGCTGGACGCCATGGCGCGATCCGAGGAACCCTTCGACAGCACGATGAGCCTGCTTCGGGCGATCTACCGCGCCGCACGCGACGAAGGGGTGCGCGTCGTGCTCGACGGCGCGGCCGGTGACATCGTGTTCTCGGAAGGCGACGTGCATGCCCGTCTTCTGGCGCGGGGCCGCTGGCGCGACGTGCTGCGCGACGCCGCCGGCGCGCGGCAGTTCTGGAACGGGCACGGCCCGCGCCCCGCCCGGGCGCTGGCCGCGGCGGCGTGGCGCCTGGCGCTGCCCGAGCGCGTCCGTCTCATGCGGCGCGGCATCCTGTCGACGCTCTCGCCAGTCGATTATTCCGGGCCGCCCATGGTGTCGGACGACTTGGCCCGCCGGGTCGACCTGCAGGCCCGCCGTCGCGCGTTCTTCGCGCCCGGGCAGGGTGGGCCGCGCGTCCCGGCCCGCGTGGCGGCGATACTGATCCCCGGCCTGACGGTGGGGCGCGAACGGTACGACCGCGTGGCGGCCGAATACGGGATCGAGCCGCGCGACCCGTTCATGGACCTGCGCGTGATTCGGGCCTGTTTGCAGACGCCGCCCGAATTCATGCAGGCACAGGGCTGGCCGAAGTACCTTTTGCGGCAGGCGATGCGCGAGAAATTGCCGGATGCCGTGCGCTGGCGCCGCGACAAGTCGCACCTCGGCTGGCAGCTGACCGACGCTGTCCTGGCGCAGCATCCAGGGCTGGGAGTGCAGGAAATAGACGATCTGCGTGCAGTCGGCGTGCACGAACGGGCCCTGGCCGCGGATGCGCGACGCCTTCCGCCAGGGGACGAGAACTGGAAACGGCTTGTCTATCTTGCCGCATGGAATGGGAATTGACGCGGCGATTGCAGTTATTTAACGTGACATGAATATGGCTTTTTTAGGAGCATTAGGCATGAGCGACGCGAACACCGACAAGACCTTTGCCGACACCGCCGACCGCCAGGTCTACCAGGCGCCCACGCTGACCGTGTACGGCTCCGTATCCACGATGACTGCAGCAGGTTCCGGTCCGACCGGCGAAAATCCGTCGTCGAACAACCCGAACCGCCGTCCGTAATACGCGAACGTAGCCGCGATATTTCCGACCCGACGGTAAGGGCATACGGTGGTTTCGCGGTCTACGGAGGCAGCAGAAAGCGACTATATCGAGCAGCAGCTCGAGCCGCGCCGTCGTTCGAGCGCCGGTGGCTTCCTCGTGCTCCACGCGGCTTTGCTGGAGCGGGACGGCGCGGTGATCGCCCTCACGGGGCCCTCCGGAATCGGTAAATCGACGCTGTCCGCAGGTTTGCAAAGCCTCGGCTGGACCTTGCGCGGCGACGACACGATGACGCTGCATGGGGGCAAGGGTGCCCCATCGGCCCTGGCTCTTGCGTCGCGGCTTCGGCTGAAGGCCGATTCCGCCAGCGCGGTGGGCGGAGGCGACAACGTCAGCCGCGGTGTCGACAGCTTCGGCAAGTACGTCTTCGACCTTCCCGAGGCGGATTTTCCCAGGCCGGTCAAAGCTTTCTTCCTTCTCGACGTGTCGGCGGATGCCGAGGTCGGTGCCGAACGGATTGGACCGTCCGCCGCCTGTGCCGTGATCGTCGCCAACAGTTTCGCCCGCGATCCGGCGCATCTCGAGGAAGCCGGTCGCCGGCTTGCCTTCGCCGCCGAGGTCGCCGCGCGGGTTCCCTTGTTCAGGTTGCGTTATCCGCGCGATTACGGCGCCATCCCAGACGTCGCGGCCGAAATCGCCCGGACGCTAGAAGGCCAATCGCCGGCCGAGGAGACCTGAACTCAATGCAGAAATTCGAACCGACGACGATGCTTCGCGCATCGGGCGACTGCGTCGTGCGTGAAATCTCGGGCGAGATGATGTTGCTGAACCTGCGCAACGGCACCTATTACGGCCTCGACCAGACCGGCACCCGCGTCTGGTCGCTGATCGCCGAAGGCGCGACGTTCGGTGCCGTGGTGCAGGACCTGCACGACCGCACCGGCGCATCCGTCGACCGCATCGCCGCCGACCTGCAGGTCTTCCTGGGCGATCTGGCGGCGCACGACCTAGTCGAAGTCAACGTGACCGCCGACGGCGCGCGATGACACGCCGCCTCACGCGGCGCCGGCTGGCCTGCATCGCCCTTGCGCTGCCGGCCCTCGTCGTCGCCCGCCTGCGTGTCGCGCTCACCCCGCAAAGAAAGCTCGCGGCGATCCTGTCGACACCGCGCATGCAGGCCCGGACGCACCGGCCGCCGCCGTCCGAGGCCTGGCTGCGCGACCTCGCCTGGGCGATCGCCGGCCTGTCGGCGCGGCTGCCTTTCCGCACCGATTGCCTCGTGCGGGTTCTCGCGGCCGAGCTGATCCTGATACGGCGCGCGCCGTTCGAGATCCATCTGCAGGCCGGCCACCGCGACGACGGTTTTCTGGCGCATGCCTGGCTGACCTGCTGCGGCGTCGAAATCTCCGGCGGCGCGGTCGATGGCCTTCACAGGCTCGACAGGCCCGCCTGAGCCTGCGTCAAAACCGGGGCCTGACCGTGCCATAGATGTCCTGCCCAAACTCCTTTCGTGGCACGCGGGGAACCCGCGCCTGAGCCGAGGGGTTACGAACCCGTGATCACCCGC
>NZ_JBELMH010000029.1:0-2306 GCF_042096055.1 Citreimonas sp.
TTTACAATGGGTTGCCGGGTTCGTGGGGTCGCCGCTTTCGCTAGATAATCCGGTGGCGGAGACCGAAACGAAGGCGCAGAGCGGTCAGAAGGACCGCTCCGTGGCGGCCGCCGTGGCGCCGGCGCATGAGACCGGCGACAGCAGCGAAATCCCTGCCGGAAGTCTCTGATAAAAAAAAGACTTCGCGCCCGTAGCCTGGCGCAATGTCGAACGGGCCCTAGACGGATGAAGCGAACGACCTGATCGTCGCGGATTACTTCGCGATGCTGGCCGACGACATCTCCGGGCGCCGCTACAGCAAGGCTGAACACCGCCGCGCACTCCTCTCGCTGCTGAACGACGGGTCCGAGGGGTCCGTCGAGTTCAAGCACCAGAACGTCAGCGCGGTGCTGAAGGGGCTCGGCGAGGACTGGATCCCCGGCTACAAGCCCGCGTTCAACTTCCAGATGACCTTGGTGGATGCCGTTGCCCGATGGCTGGCGCTGAACCCGGCCTGGCTCGGGCGCCAACCTGGGCTGCAACCCGCCGCTGGCCTACGGCTGCGATCCGCTGGCTCCGATCAAGGATGCGGTGACCTCCGATGGCGACGTCGTGGTGCCAGGCGGCGCGATAAGAAGGCCGCGTTGAAATTCCTCAAGAAAGCCATGCGCAGGCACGCGAAGCAGGAGACGATCGTCACTGACAAACTGCGATCCTACGGCGCGGCGTTGAAAGAGATCGGCGCTGGCTTTCGCCAGGACACGAGCCGCTGGGCGAACAATCGAGCGGAGAACTCCCACCTGCCATTTCGACGACGCGAGCGAGCAATGCTCCGGTTCAGACACATGCGGAGCCTGCAGACATTCGCTTACGTCCATGCCTCCGTCACGAACCACTTCAACTCAGATCGCAGCCTCTCCTCCCGCGCCAACTTCAAGCTGAACCGACCCGCCTGTAGCTCTCGGGCGACGCGATTCGGACCCCACGGGATGATGCAAATCCGCAGCGCTCCAACGCACGAGATTCATGGTACGTCAAGGTTCGCCTCCTAATGGCTGCACGGGGCGGACGGGGTTTCCACCGCACGCTCGGCAATCATCGCGATAACCCTCGACCTGACCGCACGCGAAGGCGTCGCCATGTCCGGGCCAACAGCGACAAGCGCTTCGGTGTCAGGGGAAGCATAGTCCGCAATGACATATTCCTCGGCCACCACGCCTCCGTTTTTCCCGTATCGCGGAGTCCTCGTGCGGGCCGCCGGGGCAATCCTCGTGGCGGGCGCCTGCTTTGCCCTGTTGCGCAGCCGTTTCGCCGGGATCGCGCCTGACGATCTCATGGACGCCTTCGCGTCGATCGGCCTGTCCAGCGTGGCGCTGGCGCTGTGCCTGGGCGTCGTCAGCCACCTCGCGCTGTCCGGCTACGACATGCTGGCGCTTTCCCGGCTCGGTCTCTACGTGCCTTGGCGGCGGGCGCTCGCGGGCGGGTTCGTCGGCATGGTCGCAGCGCAGGTCGTGGGCTTCGGCCTCGTCACCGGCAGCCTCGCGCGCGGCCGGATATACCGGGCCAACGGGCTGCAGGGCGTCCAGATCGCCGCGCTGTCGGGCCTCGTCACCGCGGGGTTCTTCGCCGGCGTCGGGCTGAGCCTCGCCGTGCTGCTGTGCATCGACCCCGCTCCGGCAGAACGTGCCTTCGGCATGGACGCGGGCCTGGTGCGGATCGCGGCGCTGATCGTGCTGGCCCTGACCGTGACGCTGGTCGCGATCGGCCGGAAGGCGGAATCCATCCGCGTTCTCTCTGTCAGGTTCAGGCCGCCGGACGTGGGCTGGCTGTGGAAGGCGACCGTTCTGGCGCTCGCGGACACGGTGCCCGCCGCCCTGTGCCTCGCCGTGCTGCTCCCGTCCGAGGCGCTGCCGTCGCTGCCGACCTTCGTCGCGATCTACCTGATGGCGCTGACGCTCGGTCATGTCGCGAACCTGCCCGGGGGCGTCGGTCCGTTCGAGGCGATGCTGCTCGTCGCGCTGCCGGACGTCCCGATCGAGGCCATGACCGCCGGGATCATCGCGTACAGGATCGTCTACTTCTGTCCGCCGGCGCTTCTTGCGATCGTCCTGCTGGTGCGCGCCCGCAAGCCGGTGCGGCATGAACCGGCCCGGCGCGGCGTCACACTCGACCGCGTGCGATGGCTGGCCGACGGCGCAGGGCAGGCCGAGGCCGCGCTGCTCGAACTCGGGGACAAGTACGTCTACGCACCCGCCGCCTGCCGCGCGTTCGCGATGTACGGGGTCGGCCCCGGCACCTGGCTGATGCTGGGCGATCCGATCGGACCG
>NZ_JBELMH010000029.1:2406-6510 GCF_042096055.1 Citreimonas sp.
AGTTTCTCGATGGGCCACTGGGACCCGTGCTTCGCGTCGCGGCATGTGGCCGTCGTGGCCAGGCTTGACGGGCGACCGATCGCCTTCGTGACCCTCTGGACGTCCGGAGACGGCCGCGAATGCATGCTCGACCTGATGCGGCAGTTGCCCGACGCGCCGAACGGAACCATGCACCGGCTCGTCGTGGCCGCCATCGCCGCCGCGGCCGAGCGCGGTGCGGAACGCTTCAACCTCTGCTCGGCGCCGCTTTCCGGGCTGGACCGAAGCGGCGAAACGGGTGCGCTCTCGCGGATCGGGCACCAATTCTACGACCGGTACGATGACCGCCACGGCCTTCGCGGGCTGCGGCGCTTCAAGGAGATATACCGACCCGCCTGGACCATGCGCAGCGTCGCCGCCGCCGGACCGCTGGGCCTGATCGAGGCGCTCTTGACCGCGCATTTGCTGGTCGCCCGAAAGCTGCCGCCTCACATGGCGACGTCGGACCGGATGGTTGCCGTCGCGGCCCCTGCGCAACCGCTTGTGGCTTTGGCCGAGGAGCAGGAGGCTGCAACGCCTGCCACCGATGCGCGCCGAAGCGCCTGACACGCGCACGATGCCACCGGTCACCACGCCTCCTAACGGCCCAGCGACGTCTGCCACGCGGACAGGAAATACTTGCGCTTCAGCTCGTCGAGATGGGTCAGCAGGCCGGGCGTCAGCCGGATCGGCAGGAAGGTCCCGAGGTGGTTGCGGATCTCCTGCTCGATCTGGGACGAGGGCGTTGGCGTCTGCACGAGCGGCAGCAGCGGCGTCCGGTCGTCGAGGACGCGCTGCCCGTCCTCGGACAGAAGGAAGCCGATGAACTGCGCCGCAAGATCCGGCTGGCGCGCACCCTTCGGCACGAAGGCGGTGCGCGACATCACCAGGTTGTAGTCGTCGAAGAAATGCAGCGCCAGGTGCGGCTCGGTCTCGGCCTGCGCGGCCGCGTACGATCCGATGGCGTTGAACGCGAAGGCCAGCTCGCCGCGCGCGGTCGCCTCGACCATCTCGGAGGTGCAGCAGAACGTGCGCAGATCGGCACGGCCGAGGACCTCGAACAGCCGCAACGCCTGCGGCCCCTGAAGGCTGTCCTGCGTCGCGTAGAGGTATCCGATGCCGGATTCGGCGATGTCGTAGGTGCCGATGCGGCCGCGGAAGCGCGCCTCGTTCTCGCGCACGAAGGTGGCGAGGTCGCGGTGGTTGTCGGGCAGTTCGGCCTTGGCGATCGCCCGCGTGTCGTAGATCATCACGGCCGGCTCGAAGGTGAAGCCGAAGATCTCGGACCGCCACGCGGCCCAGTCCGGCGGGACGATCTGCGCCGGCAATTCGGTGCGCTGCGCCATGCCGCGATTGACCAGGTCGACCTGCAGGTCCATCGCCGACGAGATGACCACGTCCGGGGGATCGCCGGCCTCGCGGCTCAGCATCGCGTGGTAGAGCGACAGCGTCTGGAACTCGACGTAATCGACCTCGACGCCGGGCATGCGCGCCTCGAACGCCTCGACCAGCGGCTGGAAGGCGGGCCTGTCGGTCGCGCTGTGCACCACCAGCGTCTGCGCCGTCACCGGTGCGGCGGGCACGCACAGCGCGATTAGCACAAACGCCAGGATCCGCCGGAAGACCAGCATCACCCCAAGCCCGCCCAGCGCCGAACGGCCAAGCGTCATCTCCGCCCCGTGCCCTTCGGCCACCGCCTTCACGATCGACAGCCCCAGCCCCGAACCCGTGCTCTCCTTCGACAGCGAGGTGAAGCGCTCGGTCGCGCGCGGCAGGTCCGCCTCGGCGATGCCGGGGCCGGCATCCTCGACGCTCAGCCGGACATGCGTGTCGGACGCGGTCAGCGTGATGGTGATCGTCGTGTCTGGCGGGCCGTGCCGCACCGCGTTCTCGATCAGGTTGCGCAGCGCCTCGCGGATCGACACGCTGTCGCCGGCGATCACGTCCTCGCCCTCGCCCACCGCGTCGCCCACGAAGGACAGCGAGACGTGGCGCATCCGGCTGTCGCGCAGGCTTTCCGCCAGGATGTCGCGCACCAGCGGCTTCAGCGCGACGGGCTGCAGGCTCGACCGGTCCGACCGGTGGATCACCATCGCGTTGGCCAGAAGCTGGTTGGTCAGCCGCACGGTCCGCGCGGCCTGCCGGTCGGCCTTGACCAGGCGCGCGCGCATCTGGTCGTGGTCCTTGGCATCGGCGGCCAGCGACAGGTGCCCCTGCAAGGCGGACAGCGAGGTCCGCGTCTGGTGCGCCACGTCGGCGATGAAGGTCTCGGTCAGCGCGCGGCTGCGGCCGAGGCTTTCGATGAAGCCGTTGATCGCGTCGAACAGCCGCCGGATCTCGCGCGGGGGCGCGCCCTCGACCAGCCGCAGGTCCGACGGCTCGCGTTGTGCGAGGTCCGACGCGATCTGCCGCAGCGGCGACAGCGACGTCCGGATCGCCACCCAGACGAAGCCGAGACCGATCAGCGACAGCACGGCAAGGCCCGCAAGGCCCGTGCCGAAGAACGACAGCTGCTGTGCGGTGCGCCATTCGACCGTCTGCCCGACCTGCACCGCGACCCATTGCCGGCCATCCGCGGCGTTCAGCTGCCGGCCCTGAACGACGAAGCGGAACGGCGCGCCGCCATAGGGCGTATCGAAGAACTCGGGCGCCGCCGAGGGGCGCAGATCGGGCGGCATGGGCAGGTCGTCGGTGCCGGTGATCTCACGCTCGCCGGGCACGAAGACGCGGTAGAGCACGCGGTCGACCGGGTTCAGCGACAGGATTTCCATCGCCGAGTTGGGCAGGTCGACCGACACGCCGTCCGGCCCGACCGAGACGCGCTCGAGGATCGCCAGCGCGGCGCCGGCCAGCAGCAGGTCGTGCGTCCGGTTCGCGGCGTTGCGGGAATAGGTCCACAACAGCGCCGAGATCAGCACCAGCAGGATGATGAAGCCCGCCGCCATCGTCACCAGCAGCCGCCGCTGGAGCGAATGGGCCGCGCGCTCAGTCATCGTCGGACAGGTAGGCCATGTAGCCCAGGCCGCGCGCGGTCTTGATGACGAAGGGCGTGCCCTCGAGCTTGCGGCGCAGCCGCGTGACCAGCTGCTCGACCGCGTTCATGCTGGGCGCTTCCTCGAAGGTGTAGAGCCGGTCGGCCACGTCCTCCTTGGTCAGCATCCGGCCCATGTTGTCGATAAGGATTTCCAGCAGCTGGATCTCTCGCGCGCGCATCTGGGTGTCGCACCCGTCGACGGTCGCGCGCTTGGCGGCCCGGTCGAACACCAGCGCGCCGGCCGTGAAGATGTTGCTGGCATTGCCCGCCCGGCGCCGCGCCAGCACCCGGCACCGCGCCGACAGCTCGCGGAAATCGACCGGCTTGATCATGTAGTCGTCGGCCCCGGCATCCAGCCCGACCACGCGGTCGTCGATCTGGCTGCGCGCCGTCAGGATGATCACCGGCGTCTCGTCGGCGCGGCTGCGCAGCGAGCGCAGCACCTCGTAGCCGCTGCGCCCCGGCAGGTTCACGTCCAGCAGGACGATGTCGAACTTGAAGTGGCGCAGAAGCTCGTTCGCCTCGTTGCCGTCGCGCTCGCGGTCGACGGAATGCCCCTCGGCCCGAAGGCGATCGATGATCGTCTCGGCCAGGTCGTCGTTGTCTTCCACCAGCAGCATGCGCATGGCCGGAATCTAGCAACCCGGCACCGTGCCGGAAAGCGCCGGATGCCCCCCGCGCCGCCGGGTCAGCGTCCTGTCAGTTTCGCGTCAGCGTCCGTTCAGCCTGTTTCGCGATAGAGGACGCACCGGGAGAGGACCCGGACAGACAGACCCTGGGAGGATACCTATGTCATTCGCACGCCTTGCCGCGTCCACACTCGTCGCCGCCACCGCCTTTGCGGCCCCCGCCTTCGCGCAAAGCCAGATCGACGATCCGGAATGCGTCGCCCCCGCCAACCCCGGCGGCGGCTTCGACCTGACCTGCCGCATCGCCCAGACCGGCCTTGCGCCGCATGTGAGCGAGCCGATCCAGGTCACGTTCATGCCCGGCGGCATCGGCGCCGTGGCCTACAACCTGTTCAACACCACCCGCACCGATGACGGCTCGGC
>NZ_JBELMH010000029.1:6610-35379 GCF_042096055.1 Citreimonas sp.
CTCGACTCGGGCCAGATGCGCATCCTCGCGGTGCTGTCGCCCGAGCGGCTCGAGGAGCCCTTCGCCGAGATCCCGACCGCGATGGAGCAGGGCTTCGACGTCGAATGGACGATCCTGCGCGGCTTCTACATGGGCGGCGACGCCACGGACGAGGAATACCAGGCCTGGGTCGACGCCTTCCAGGCCGCCTACGGCACCGAGGAATTCGCCGCCGTCCAGAAAGAGCGGGGCATCCTGCCGCTGAACATGGCCGGCGCCGAGCTTCAGGCCTCGATCGAGGAGCGCGTGCAGAACCTGCGCGAGATCGCCACCGAGGCGGGCCTGATCGGCAACTGATCCGCGTCCCGGTCCGGCCCGCCCCCGCGCGGGCCGGACCCCGTTCGTCATACACCCCAAATTCGAGGAGACCGTCATGGTCGACCGTATTTTTGCCGGGGTGCTTCTGATCGTGACGCTGGCCTACGCGGTCATTGCCTTCACCGTCATCAAAGCCCCCTTCCAGTACGATCCGCTCGGACCCGAAAGCTGGCCGCAGATCCTGTCCATGGTCGCGATGGTCTGCCTGCTCGTGATCCTGTGGAAACCCGACACCACCACCATGGGCGTCGCGCGCAAGACGTGGTTCCGGCTCGCCGCCACCATCGTCATGCTCGTCGCCTATGCCGAGCTCTACGAGCCGCTGGGCTTCATCCTGTCCACCATCCTGTTCGGCACCGCGCTCTGCGCCATGCTGGGCGCGGGGATCGTGCGCGCGCTGGTCTTCGGCGTCAGCGCCGGCGTGGCCGGCTACCTGCTGTGCGTGACCCTGCTCGAGCTGAACCTGCCCGAGGGCGAACTGGTCGAGTGGCTGATGACGCCGACCGAACAAGAAGGAGCGTCGTGATGGAGGCCGTGATTTCCGGACTCGCGACCGGCTTCGGCGTCGCGCTGGACCCGTTCAACCTGTTTCTTGTGCTGGCGGGCTGCTTCGCCGGCACGCTCATCGGCGCGCTGCCGGGACTGGGCCCCATCAACGGCGTCGCCATCCTGCTGCCCATCGCGTACGGGCTGGGCTTCAGCCCCGAATCCGCGCTGATCCTGCTCGCCGGCATCTACTACGGGGCCGAGTATGGCGGGCGGATCTCATCGATCCTGCTCAACGTGCCCGGTGACGCCGGCGCGGTCATGACCACGCTGGACGGCAACCCGATGGCCCGCGCGGGCGAGGCCGGGCGCGCCCTGTCGCTGTCGGCGATCGCGTCGTTCATCGGCGGCACCTTCGCGGTGATCCTGATGTCGCTGTTCGCGCCGCTGCTGGCCGGCTTCGCGGTCACCTTCTCGCCCGCCGACTACGTGGCGCTGATGGTCTTCGCCTTCGCCTCGCTGGCCTCGCTGGTGGGCAAGAGCACGGTCAAGACGCTGCTGGGCGCCACGATCGGCCTGATGCTGGCCACCATCGGCATCGACGCCAACACCGGCATCCCGCGCTTCACCTTCGGCATCCCCGATATCCTGGCGGGCATCGACTTCCTGATCGTGGTCGTCGGTCTCTTCGGCATGGCCGAGCTGCTGACGCTGGTCGAGCAACAGGTCTCGGGCCGGCTGAAATCGCTGCCGGTGGACAAGAGCTTCGTGCGCTGGGCCGACATCGTGAAGTGTCGCTGGACGATCGCACGCGCGTCGGTCATCGGCTTCTTCATCGGCATCCTGCCGGGCACCGGCGCCTCGGTCGCCTCGGCCGTCGCCTACGGCACGGAAAAGCGGATCTCGGACACCGACAAGACCTTCGGGACCGGCGACATCCGCGGGCTCGCGGCGCCCGAGGCCGCCAACAACGCCGCGGCCGGCGGCGCGATGGTGCCGATGCTCACGCTGGGCATCCCGGGCTCGGGCACGACGGCGATCCTGCTCGGCGCGCTGCTGATGTTCAACATCCAGCCCGGCCCGATGATGTTCACCCAGCGGCCCGAGGTGGCCTGGGGCCTGATCGCGTCGATGTATATCGGCAACGTCGCGCTGCTGGTCATCAACCTGCCGCTCGTGGGGATCTTCGCGCGCATGCTGACGATCCCGCAGCACTACCTGACGCCGCTGATCGCGATCCTCGCCTTCATCGGGATCTACACCATCGTCGGCAACCCGTTCGACCTTCTGCTGATCACCGGCCTCGGCGTCTTCGGGTGGATCCTGCGCAAGCTGGACTTCAGCCTCGCGCCGGTCATACTGGGCTTCGTGCTGGGCAGCCTGTTCGAGAACAACCTGCGCCGCGCGCTGTCGATCTCGGACGGGGACTGGACGATCCTGGTGCAGGACTACAAGAGCATCACGCTGTACGTCCTGGCCGCGCTGGTGGTGATCGCGCCGATCTGGCTGTCGCGCCGCGCGCGCCGGATGGAAGGCGACGCGACCCCGCGCCAAGGCTGAGCCGGTGCCGGACCTTCGGACCTGGGCGGTCACGCTGGTGGCCGGATTTGCGGGGGCGGCCTTGGCCGCCCTCGCAGGCGTTCCGGCGGGCGCGCTCATCGGCAGCACGATCGCCGTCATCGCCGTCGCCGGCGCCGGGCTGCGCGTCGCCCTGCCCGCGCCGCTGCGCGACCTCGCCTTCGCGACGATCGGCGTGTCGCTCGGCTCGGGCATAGACGAGCGGATCTTCCGGCAACTCGACGCCTGGGCGATCAGCCTGTGCATCCTCGTCGTCTCACTGGTCGCCACGATGGCCGTCAGCCGCCTGATCCTGACGCGCGGCTTCCACCTCGACCCCGAGACCGCGACGCTGGCCAGCGCGCCGGGCACCATGTCGAACGCCATCAGCATGGCGGCGGCGGGCCACGGCGACGCCACGGCGGTCATGTTCCTGCAACTCATGCGCCTGCTGGCGCTGCTCATCGCGGTGCCGCCGCTGGCGGTGCACCTCGGCGGCGCGGCACCGGGCGCGGCCGATGCCGGTGCGGCCATGCCCCTGCCCGCCTTCGCGCTGCTTCTGGCGCTGGCCGTCGTGCTGGGCCTGCTGGGCACGCGCGCCGGGCTTCCCGCCGCAAGCCTTTTGGCCGGCATGGTCGTCAGCGCCGCCAGCCACGCGACCGGCCTGGTCCACGGCATGGCGCCCGCCTGGGCGGTGTTCGCGGCCTTCGCCACGACCGGCGCGGTGCTCAGCACCCGGATGAGCCGCGTGACCGCGGCGCAGGTGAAACGCTACGCGCTGGCCGGTGCGGCAACCGTGGCCACGGCGATCGTGCTCTCGCTGGGCTTCGCCGTGCTCGCGCAGGCCGCGACGGGGCTGTCCTTCGCGCAGGTCTGGATCGCCTATGCCCCCGGCGGGGTCGAGGCGATGGCCGCGATCGCACTGTCGCTGGGCCACGACCCGGCCTTCGTGGCGGTGCACCACTTCGCGCGGATCTTCGCGCTGGTCCTGATCGTACCGGTGGCGCTTCGTCTCTGACGCGCCGCGCGTCGGGTCCGTCTGGCCGTCCGAAGGCCGCTAAGCAGCGCCGGCCCTGTCACCCTCTCCGGGGTCGCGGTCCAGGCCGGTGTCCGAGGGCCCGCGCACGTCCATCTCCTTGACGAAGACGCAATGCGTCCGCCGCCCCGCCCGCTTGGCCTGGTAGAGCGCGATGTCCGCGCGGCGCACCAGCTCGGCGCGGCCGGCGGACCGCTCGCGCGCACGGCAGGCGCCGATGCTGCCGGACACCTGGACCATGTTGCCGAACAGGTCGAACGGGCGCGAGATGTCCTCGAGCAGCCCTTCGCAGAACGCAAACAGATCCTGCACCCCCATGTCGCCGTCGAGGACGATGGCGAACTCGTCGCCGCCCAGCCGCGCGGCGGTGTCGCTGTCGCGCAGGCGGGCGGTGATCCGGTGGGCGACCTGGCGGATCAGCTCGTCGCCGGCCGGGTGTCCCAGCGTGTCGTTGACGTTCTTGAACTGGTCGAGGTCGAGCACCAGAAGCGTGACGTCCAGCCCCGTGGTCCTGCGCCGCGCCAGCGCCTGGTCCAGCCGTTCGTCGAACAGCGCCCGGTTCGGAAGCTGCGTCAGCGGGTCGTGGAACGCCAGGAACCGCGACTGCGCCTCGCTGTGCTGAAGCTTCTGCGAGGTGCGCATCAGCGTCCCCGCCAGCCAGAAGACCAGCGCGGCCCCCGCCAGCAGCCACAGCGCAAGCGCCGGGAAGAGCGCGGCGACCAGGCTGCGCGCCGGGGTCGCGGCGGTCCAGCCCAGCCGCGAGACGACGGCGCCGCGCGCGTCCTCGATCGCGACCGAGGCCGAGCGGTCCCCCGCCGCGTCGACCAGCGCCGGCTCGCGCAGCGCCAGGCCCTCGGTCACCGCGGCGACATAGGCCGCGTCGATCATGTCCACCGCCACGTGGAAGGACATGGCCTCGGGCGCGACGGCGACGGTGTCGGTATCGGGCACGATCGGCACGACGCTGACCACCGCCGGCCCGTCGGGCAGCGCCACGTGGTCCGTCGCGGCGATCTCGGCCGGGTCCACCTCGCCCGCGAGCACCGTCGCCCGCGCGTCGCGCGCCAGCGCCAGCACCGGTTCGGCGACGGCCGCGAAGGCCGCCGGGTCGCGCGTCTCGCCACCGATCGCGGCATAGACCGGCTCGAGCGCGGGGCTCAGTACGAAGTTCAGGTCGTGCCCGAAATAGGTCTGCATCCAGACGCCGAGATTGGACTCGATCCAGGCCACGTCCCCGGCCTGCGCCGCGATCACCGCGTCGTCCCAGATGCTCGCGCTTCGTTGTTCCGTCGGCAGGTGGTCGAACCGGGCGGCGATGGCCGCACTCACCTGCATCGTCTCGCGCGCGGCGGCGTCGTCGTCGATCCGCGCCACGCTGTGTACGCCCACGACAATCACCGGCGCCGCACCGAACACCCCGAGCAGCACCAGCGCCGCGACGATCTGGGAGCGAAACGAACGGTGGTTCGGTCCGTCGAACACGATTCTCTCCCGGAAGGTGCCAATTGCAACGGTTTGCGGCGAACTGGTTACCAAATGCTTAAGCGCGCGCGAGGGCCGCGCCGCCGGGACGCGCCCCGACGCCTCCCAGACGCCGGCAACCCCGCGTCCAAGCCACTGCCCAAGCACGACTTTCAGGCACCGCGCGCGGCACTGCGCGAAATCCGCCGATTCTTTGGCACCCGCCGCGAAATCCCCCTGCCCAGCCACCCCGGGCGCAGGATATGAAGGCGCGTTCGTGCGGAGTCCCAAGCACCATGCCCATCGATCCGGTCGTTCTGGCGCCCTATGCCGCGATCCTGCTGCTCATCGGCGTCTTCATCGCCTTCGCCTTCGAAACCCACCCGCCCGAGATCGTCGCCTTCTGCGGCGCCGTCGTCGCCGTAGCGATCGGCCTCGTCGGCCCCGAGGACGTGCTCGCCTCGCTGGGCAACCCGGCGCCGGCCACCATCGGCGCGATGTTCGTGCTCAGCGCGGCGCTGGTGCGGACCGGCGTGCTCGAAAGCGTCAGCGGCATCCTCGGCCGCTACTCGGCCACCCGGCCGCGCCTGACCATCGGGCTGTTCTTCGCCTCGGCCGCGATCGCCTCGGCGTTCATGAACAACACGCCGGTGGTCATGGTCCTGATCCCCGTCGTCATCACCCTGGCGCGCGAGATGCGCATGGCCGCGTCGCACCTGCTGATCCCGCTGTCCTACGTGGTCATCCTGGGCGGCACCTGCTCGCTCATCGGGACGTCGACGAACCTGCTGGTCGACGGCATCGCGCGGGACATGGGGATGACCGCCTTCGGCATCTTCGAGATCGCCCCCCTCGGCATCGTCGTCGCCGCGATCGGGGCGCTGTTCCTCGCCCTCGCCGCGCCGCGCCTGCTGCCGGTGCGCACCACCGTCGGCTCGACCCTCTCCGACCGCGAGCGGCGCCGCTGGCTGGTCGAGCTGTTCATCCCCGCCGGCTCGCCCCTGATCGGTACGCCACCGCTGAAGATCGCCGAGTTCCAGAACGGCGGCAGCCGCGTGATCGACCTGGTGCGCGGCGACGAATCCTACCGCCAGTCTCTGGCCGAGGTCGCGCTGCAGGTGGGCGACATCGTCGTGCTCGCCACGCGCGAGACCGAGCTCATGGGCTTCAGCGACGGCGCGGTGGCCGGCAAGGCCATTCCGGGGACCGAGCCGTCGACCGCCCGGCGCACCGCCGTGGTCGAGGTGCTGGTCGGGCCGAACACCCGCGCGCTGCACCGCATGATCGGCCGGCTGCACTGGCGCCGGCGTTTCGGCGTCTACCCGATCGCGCTGCACCGCAACGGCACGGCACTCGACATGCGGCTGGCGATGATGCGGCTGGCAGTGGGCGACACGCTGCTGCTCAACGGCTCGGCCGACGACATCGCCCGCCTGGTCGAGGAAGAGCGCCTGATCATGCTCTCGCCGGTCGTGGCGCGCGCCTTCCGCCGGTCGCGCGCGCCGGTCGCCATCGGCACGATGGCGGCGGTGGTGGTGCTGGCGGCGCTCAACGTGGCGCCGATCCTGACCCTGTCGCTGATCGGCGTGGCGGTGGTGTTCCTGACCCGCTGCATCGACGCCGACGAGGGCATCGGCGCGATCGACGGCCGCCTGCTGCTGCTGATCGTCTCGATGCTAACGCTCGGCAGCGCGTTGCAGCAATCCGGCGCGCTGACGCTGATCGTCGACGCCGTGGCGCCGCTTCTGGGCACGCTGCAACCGATCGTGGCGCTGGCGCTGGTCTACGCGCTGACCTCGATCCTGACCGAGATGGTGACCAACAACGCGGTCGCCGTCCTGATGGCACCCATCGCGGCGGGCATCGCGGCGCAGCTGGGGCTCGATCCGCGGCCCTTCGTAGTGGCGGTCATGTTCGGCGCCAGCGCCAGCTTCGCCACCCCGATCGGCTACCAGACGAACACGCTGGTCTACAGCGCGGGCGGCTACCGATTCCTCGACTTCGTGCGGATCGGCGTGCCGATGAACGTCCTCGTCGGTGCCGTGACGGTGCTGGTGATCCCGCTGATCTGGCCGCTCGCGGGCTAGATCGCGGCCCCGCGACCGCGCCCGGTCCGCCCCGCCGGAATTATTATCCGGCGGGGCTTGCGCGCGCTCGGCGCGCGTACGATCTGCATCCAGCGGGCCGGGCCCCTCTGACGACGGATGACCGCCGTGATGTCGGACCGCATCGAGTGCGCTCGATGGTTTGCCCGGACGTATCCCCGTCCCCGAGACCTCGGCGCGAACAGGCAAAAAGGTCCCGAATCTTGGAAATCCTCCTCCTTCTCTTCCTGGGCAAGCCGCTGTGGATGTGGCTCGTCTTCCTGGCCGTCGTGATCGGCCTGCTGGTCTTCGACCTGGGCGTCCTGCACAAGGACGACCACGAGATCGGCGTCGCCGAAAGCCTCCGGCTGTCGGCCATGTACATCGCGCTGGGGCTGTCCTTCGCGGGCTTCATCTGGTGGCAGATGGACGCCACCGCCAGCGCGCAGTACCTGACCGCCTTCGTGGTCGAGAAGACGCTGGCGATGGACAACATCTTCGTCATCGCACTGATCTTCGGCTTCTTCGCGATCCCGCGCGAATACCAGCACCGAGTGCTGTTCTGGGGCATCCTGGGCGTGATCCTGCTGCGCGGCATCATGATCGGCCTCGGCGCCACCATCGTCGAGCAGTACCACTGGGTGCTCTACTTCTTCGCGGCGTTCCTGATCTTCACCGGCATCAAGATGCTGTTCGTCTCCGAGAAAGAGCACAGCCTGCACGACAACCGGCTGCTGGCGTTCCTGCGGCGCCGCCTGCACGTGACCGACGGCCTGCGCGGCCACGCGTTCTTCAGCCGCGAACCGCACCCCCAGACCGGTCGGATGACCCGCTTCGTGACGCCGCTGTTCCTGGCGCTGATCGTGATCGAGGTGGCCGACCTGGTCTTCGCGGTGGATTCCGTCCCGGCCGTCTTCACCATCACGACCGACCCGTACCTGGTCTACACCTCGAACATCTTCGCCATCCTCGGGCTGCGCGCGCTCTACTTCGCGCTGGCGGCGGTGCTGCACCGCTTCGCCTACCTGAAATACGCCCTGTCGCTGCTGCTGGTCTTCATCGGCTCGAAGATCTTCATCGCCGACGCGATGGGGTGGGAGAAGTTCCCGCCGGAATGGTCGCTGGGCATCACCTTCGCGATCCTCGGCGCGGGCGTCGCCTTCTCGCTGTGGAAGACGGGCCCGCTGCGGGCCGAGACCGCACCGCCCAGCGTCCACTGACGCGCGGACATGAAAAAGGCGGATGGCGCAGCCCGCGCCATCCGCCCCGTCGTTTTTCGGACCAACCGGCTTACTGCGCCCGCGCCGCCCAGATGCACTGCGTGCCGGACCGGCGCCATCTGCCGCGCGCTCGGCCCGCCGACCTCAAGCGAACGGATCGCACACCGGCCGTGCGCGGACGCAAAGGCGCTTCAGCCCTCGTTGCCCGCGCCGCCCGCGCCCGCCTCGGCCAGCCTCCGGTCCAGCGCGTCGCGCGCGCGATCGAGCACGCGGCGCGCCTCGGCGGGGTCCGCGTCCTCCGCCCGGCGCAGGCGCTGGTCGGTCAGCGGCTGCACCGGCGTGCCGTCCACGACGATCTCGTAATGCAGGTGCGGCGCCGTCGACGTGCCCGTCGAGCCGACGCGCCCGATCTCGTCGCCGGCCGCCACGCGGACGCCCTCGGTCAGCGCCGCGTTCACCGAACTCAGATGCGCATAAAGCGTCTGCACCCCGCCGCCGTGGTCGATCTCGACCATCAGGCCGTAGCCGCTCTTGCGCCCGGCATGCACGATCCGGCCGCCTTCGGTCGCGCGCACCCTGGCGCCCAGCGCCGCCTCGTAATCGACGCCGCTGTGCATGCGCACGAAGCCGTGCACCGGGTGCTTGCGCGGCCCGAAGGCGGAACTCAGCCGCGCCCCCGCGACCGGCTGGTCGAAGATCTGCACCAGCACGTCGTCCCTGTAGATCCGCGTCAGGGTCGACTCCGCGTCCGGCCACAGGATCTCGTAGCGGGCGTCGGCCAGCGTGATCTGCGCGAAGTCGATCAGCGGCTCGCCGATCGTCCGGTCGCCCAGCCGATGCTCGCGCCACGCCACGCGTAGCGTCTCGCCGCCCGCCAGCGCGCTGCGCAGGTCCAGCGTGCCCGCCAGCACCAGCTCCAGGTCGGTGGCGAAGCGCGTCGGGATCGCCGCCGCCTCGAGTGCCGCATAGACCGAGCTTCCGATCGTCGCCATGCCCGCGAAGAATACCGGGTCCAGCGCGGGCGGCACCACCTCGACCGTCGGCGCAGCACCAAAGCGCGCCTCGATGCGCACGCCGTTCTCGATCTCGAGCGCGGCCTCGCGCGGCATCCCGTCGGCGCCGATCCGCACCGACACGCCGTGCCCGGGCTGCAGCCGCCGCAGGTCGTATTCGGTGGCCAGCGCCTCGGACACGCGGGCGCGCGTCACCGCGTCCAGACCCGCCTCGGCCAGCAGCATGTCCAGGCTCTCGCCGCCGCCGACGACGCGCGACCAGTCGGTGGCGTCTTCCGCCGGCGCGGGCACGGCCGCCGGTTCGGGCAGGACCGGGCCGATCGCCGGGCCCGGCAGGGCGGCGCTTTCGGGCGCCGTTTCGATCGCCAGCGCCGCCTCGGACGGCGCCTCGTCCACGGGCGCGTCCTCGCCGCCCCAGCGTGCCACCCCGGCCACGACGAGGACCCCGACGACGAGGCCCGTCCAGTATCTCAACCTGATGCGCAAGAAGCTGCCCGTCTTTGTTTTTCTTCGGTCTTCCAAGCCTTGCCCGCGCAAGGCCGTCCTGTCGATCCCGCCCGGCGCGGCCCTCGCGCGATGCGCGCCGGACCGCCGTCGGGGCGGAAAGTATCGTGTCGACCCGTGGCAGCCGGGTGACCGGGCGGACCCTAGCCGCGCGGTTCGGCCCTCGCAACCTCTCCGCATCCAGGGCGGCGCCCATTCGCCGAGCGCCGCGCCGCATCGCCGATTGAGCTTGCCCGCGCGGCACCCGATAAGGGATCGGCACGTCTCGCAATTGGCCCGCCGAAAGGAACCCGGTGTCCGACGCCCGCCCCACCGCCGCTCCGCACGCGCAACGCAACGCGCAGGCGCCCGCCCTGCCCGCCTGCCCGGTCTGCGGCGCCGCCTCGGCGCCGTTCGTCACGCTCGGCGGGCGCGCCTATTTCCGCTGCCCGACCTGCGCCGCGCGGTTCCTCGACCCGGCGCACCACCCCGCGCCAGCTGACGAGCGCGCGCATTACCTGCACCACGAGAACGACGTGCACGACCCGCGCTACCGCCGCTTCCTGTCGAAGCTGGCCGACCCGCTGCTGGCCCGCCTCGCCCCCGGCGCGCGCGGCCTCGACTACGGCTGCGGCCCCGGCCCCGCACTGGCGGCGATGCTGCGCGAGGCCGGGCACGCCGTCGCGCTCTACGACCCGGCCTTCGCGCCCGACCCGGCGCCGCTCGCCACCTCCTACGACTTCGTCACCTGCACCGAGGTGGCCGAGCATTTCCACCGCCCGGCGGACGAGTTCGCCCGCCTGCGCGCGCTGGTCCGCCCCGGCGGCTGGCTGGCGGTGATGACCTGCTTCCAGACCGACGACGCACGCTTTGCCGACTGGCATTACCGCAAGGACCCGACCCACGTGGTCTTCTACCGCGAGGAGACGTTCCGCCACCTCGCCCGCGCCTGGGGCTGGTCCTGCGCGGTCCCGGTCAAGGACGTGGTGCTGATGCAGCGCCCGGGCGGCGCGCCATGACCACCTGGCACCACGAGGAACGGCTTGCCGCCGTGCTGGACGCGGTGCGCGAACGCGCCGCGCGGCGCGTGCTCGACTTGGGCTGCGGCGACGGCGATCTCTTCGTGCGGCTGGCGGCCGAGCCGGGCATCGCGCGGCTGGTCGGTCTCGACATTGATGCGCCCGCGCTCGACCGCCTGCGCGCGCGGCTGGCCAAGGACCCGCCCCGCGTGCCCGACGTAGCTGTGCGCGACGCCTCGATGATCGACCCGCCGCCCGGGCTTGCCGGGTTCGACTGCGCCGTGCTGCTCGAGACGATCGAGCACATCCCGCCCGACCGGCTCTCGGCGCTCGAGCGCGCGCTGTTCCGCACGTTGCGTCCCGCCCGCGTCGTCGTGACCACGCCGAATGCCGAGTTCAATCCCCTGCTCGGCGTGCCCGCGCACCGGATGCGCCACCCCGACCACCGCTTCGAATGGGACCGCGCCCGCTTTCGCCGTTGGAGCACGCGCGCCGCCCAAGCTTGGGGCTACGCCGTGCGCTTTCGGGACGTCGCGGGCCGGCATCCCGCGCTTGGCGGCGCCAGCCAGATGGCGGTGTTCGACCGCGCCGATCCCGGGCCCTCGATCGCGGCAAATCCTAACGGAAGATGAATCCGTCTCTGTAACCCATTGATTTTTCGTGGCCGCAAGCGTGTCCCATCGTGGGACACGCGGTCTCGCGCCTCTCTCAGGCCCGCAATTCCCGGGTCAGCCGCCGCTCGATCAGCAGGCAGAACCCGGCCAGCAGGATGCACCAGGCCCCCATGAACAGGCTCTGCGTCGGGAAGGCGATGCCCCGGTCGATCAGGATGCCGGTGATGCCCGGCCCGATCGCGGTCGAGATCACCATCACCGTCGTCGCCAGCGACCGGATCGAGCCCAGGTTCCGCGTCCCGTAGACCACCGGCAGCAGCACGCCCCACAGCGCGCTCGCCGTACCTTGGGTGATCCCGATCACCCCCAGCGCCACGTACCACGCCGCGGTCTGGTCGGCCGGCCAGATCAGCGCGACCCCGATCCCCATCGGCACCAGAAGCAGCGGCAGCAGCCGCTGCGGCCCGAACCGGTCCGCCGCCCACCCCGCCGCGAAGGCCGAGGCCACGGTCGCCGTCGCGAAAGCCGAGTATCCCGGCGCCATGTCCACCAGCGACCACCCTTTCACCCCGGCGATGTGGACCTGGTGGAAGAACACCACCGTCCCGATGAAGCCCGGCGTCAGCAGGACCGGCAGCAGCGCCGGCAGCAGCCAGTGCCGGATCGCGTCGCTCCGCGTCCATTGCCGTCCGCCCAGCCCCGGCAGATCGCGCGAGGCCGCCTGCCCCTCGGGCACGCGATCGGCGCGCAGCAGAAGCCACAGCAGCGGCGCCGCCACCGCGACCAGCACGACCGCCACCCCGACCCACGTGGTCCGCCAGCCGATCGTCGCGATGGCCAGCACCGCGACCAGCGGGATCACCACCTCGCCCGCCGGGTGGCCGAGGTTGGCGATCGACACCGCCTGCCCGCGCTTCGCCTCGAACCAGCGGCCCATCGCGGTCATCGCCACGTGGCTGAACATCCCCTGCCCGCAGAAGCGCAGCAGGAACAGCGCGAAGCCCAGGAACCAGACCGACCAGGCCAGCGCCATCACCACGCAGGCCGCCCCGAACAGCACGCTCAGCGCCGGCGCCAGCCGCGACAGCGGGATCGTGTCGGCCACCGACCCGCGCCAGAACATCAGCGCGGCCGAACACAGCGTGGCCAACGTGTAAAGGCTGCCCCAGCTGCCGTCGGTCAGCCCGTGCTCGGCCTTGATCGCGCCCGCGAAGAGCGAGATGAACCACGTCTGGCCGAAGCCCGACGCGAAGGTCAGCAAGAAGCCCACGCCAAGCCATTGCAGGTTGGCCTTGAAGAAGTTCAGCATCGGGTCGCGTCCGGTTGTGGCATCAACCGGCACACTCCCTGCAGCGCATGATCGTGGGGTCGAGATCGAGCCTCTTCAGCCCGATGAAGTCGCCGCAGCCGTCGCAATAGCCGAACTCGCCCGCCTCGATGCGGCGTATGGCGGCCCCGATCGCGCGGCCGCGGCCCTGACGGCGGGCATCCTGCGCCGCAGACATCGCCTGCTGCTGCAGCGCGTCCATGCGGCTCAGCCGGCCGACGCTCTGCTGGTCCAACTCGACCGGCTTGCGCGCCTCGGCCGTGTCCGCCGAGGCCGAACGCAGCGCGGCCAGCTCCTCGCGCAGGCGCGGAAGGTACCTGTCGCGCAATTCGCTGTCGGTCGGTTCGTCCATGGCGTCACCGCATCAGAAGCACGGGCACCTTGCAAGAGCGCACCATCTCGGTCGTGGTCGACCCGATCACCAGGCTGCGGATGCGGCTGTGCCCGTAGGCGCCCATCACCAGCATGCCGAAACCATCATCCTCGACCAGCTTCCCCAGAACTTCGTCCGGACGCCCCTCGACGATGCGGGTTTCGGCGTCGTGGCCGGCGGCCTTCAGCAGCGCCTTGGCGTCGGCCAGACCTCTGCGCGTCTCGGCATTGTCCGCGCCGACGGTGACGATCTCGATCGTCAACCCGGCAAACAGCGTGCTGCGCGCGATGTGGTCGACCGCCTTCATGGCAGAGCTGCCGCCGTCATAGGCGACCAGAACCTTGTCGATCGGCTTGAACGCGCGCGAGGCCACGAAGATCGGCCGGTGCGCGGCGCGCACGATCCGTTCGAGGTTCGAACCGAGATGCCCCTTGGCGAAATCCGCCGCCTCGCCCCGCTTGCCGATGACGATGACGCGGCCGTCGCCCTCGATCTCGGCGATCGCCTCGATCAGGTCGCCGTGGCGCAGGCGCGTGGTCACGTCGCTGACGCCGTCGCGCGAGACGATGGCATGGGCGTCCTCGAGAATGGCGCGGCCGCGATGGGCGACCAGCTTGGCGCGCTGCGCGTCGAGCTCGGACAGCTCCTCCATCAGCTGGCTGCGCGCGCCCAGCCGGATCGAGCCCGACAGGTCCTGCTTCTGCGGCGCCTCGCGGCGGCCGAGGACGTGGATCAACTCGACCGGGGACCCCGTCCGCTCGGATATCCAGGCGGCGTGGTCGCAGACGCTTTCGGAATACAGCGAACCGTCGACGAGCGCGATGATCTTGTCTGTCATGGTCATTCCTCCCTCAATGGCCCATCAGCTTGTCCATGGCGCCGGGCTTGTCGTGGATGGCAAGCCGGTCGACCAGCGTCTCGGTCGCCCGGTTCATGCCCACCACGTCCACCTCGGCCCCGTCGCGGCGGAACTTGAGGATCGCCATGTCCAGCGCCTGTACCGAGCTGATGTCCCAGATATGCGCCCGGCTGACGTCGATGATCACACGTTCCGGTGCCTCCTTGAAGTCGAAGGCGTCCATGAAGTCCTCGACCGAGCCGTAGAACAGCTGGCCTTCGACGTGGTAGGTGCGCACTCGGCCGTCGTCGCTCATCTCGGTGCGGACCTGGAAAAGCTGGGCGATCTTGCCGGCGAAAAAGATACCCGACAGCAGCACGCCCACCAGGACGCCGATGGCGAGGTTGTGCGTGTAGACCACCGTCACGACGGTCGCGAGCATCACGATCGAGGACGACCGCGGGTGCACCGTCAGGTTCTTGATCGACGACCACGAGAACGTGCCGATCGAGACCATGATCATGATCGCGACCAGCGCCGGCATCGGGATGATGCTGACCAGATCGCCAAGACCGACGACGAGGATCAGCAGGAAGACACCGGCCACGAAGCACGACAGCCGCCCGCGGCCGCCGGACTTCACGTTGATGATCGACTGGCCGATCATCGCACAGCCGGCCATCCCGCCGATGAACCCGGTGGCGGTGTTGGCGATGCCCTGGCCCACGCACTCCTGATTTCGGTTGGACTTGGTGTCGGTCAGATCGTCGACGATATTCTGCGTCATCAGGCTTTCCAGCAAACCGACGATGGCCACCGCGACCGAATAGGGCAGGATGATCATCAGCGTATCGAGGTTCAGCGGGATCTGCGGGATCAGGAACACCGGCAGCGTGTCGGGCAGCGCACCCATGTCGCCCACCGTGCGCACGTCGAGCCCCAGCGCGAAGACCAGCGCGGTCAGCACGATGATCGTCACCAACGGCGACGGGACCGCCGTGGTGACCAGCGGCACGAGGTAGATCATCGCCAGACCCGCCGCGACCAGCGCGTAGGTGACCCAGGTCACCGTGCGCGGATCGAGTTCGGGCAGCTGCGCCATGAAGATCAGGATCGCCAGCGCGTTCACGAAGCCGGTCATCACCGAGCTCGAGACGTAGCGCATGACGAAGCCAAGCCTCAGCGCGCCAGCGCCGATCTGCAGAAGGCCCGCCAGGACCGTTGCGGCCAGCAGGTATTCCAGCCCGTAATCCCGCACCAGCGTCACCATCAGGACGGCCGTCGCGGCTGTCGCGGCCGAGATCATGCCCGGCCGGCCGCCCGCGATCGCGGTGATCACCGCGATCGAGAAGCTGGCATAGAGGCCGACCTTGGGGTCGACACCGGCGATGATCGAAAAGGCAATGGCCTCGGGGATGAGGGCGAGCGCCACGACGAGGCCCGCGAGCAGATCGCCGCGAACGTTGCCGAACCACTGCGCCCGATAAGCGTCGAGTGAGAACATGAAGGATCTATCCGATACCGGCCGTCATCGAGGCGTCCGGTCGTGCACATGCACCGTTGTCTGGTGTTGTCCGGCGGATCGGCGGCCGGAAGAGCCACCCGGAATCGCTCCCGGGTCCAGTCTGCTGCGCCGCGGCATAGTGGCTGCCGACGCGGAAGGCAACCGGCCGGGGCGAGAATGGCCCGGCTTCCCGGCGGCCGTGGCGAAAGCGGCGCGCCGCGCGCGTCTTGCAGGGCAACTGCCGCATTATCGTGCGGAAGATGGACATGCGCGTCGGTCGACCGGTGCGCGGCTCTCCTGGTCCGCGTCGTGCCCGCGGAAACTGCACCAGTTCCCGACGAACCCGCCCGATCCCGCAGGGCCGTTAGCGGTCCATTAGGCTTACTGCAATATCAACACAGGCGTTCGAGGGGGTCGGCGAATCCGGCAACCCGAGACTTCAGGAAGCCGCGAATGCTCGTCCGGATCACGCTCGTCGGCCTTGCCGCCGCCTCTTCTGCCGTCGCCGAGGGCCCTTCCGCCGTCGCGCCGGTCGTGGCGTCGACCGCTGTCAGCATGACCGAGAACACGATCGACTGGTCCGGCTCGTATGGCGGCCTCACCGTCGGAGCCGCCACGGTCGAGGGCGAGGCCGAACGGTCCGGCTACAGCGGCCCGCTGCTGACCCTCGACGTCGAGAACGGCCTTTTCCCCAACCGGATCGACGAGCCTTCGCACGCAGGCATCGCCGGTCTGCGCTATGGCCGCAACGACCAGCGCGGCGACTGGGTGACCGGCTTCGAGATCGACGTCGCGTTCGCGGAGCTGACGGCTGACGCCGGGTTCAGCCGCATCGACCCTAATCCCGCGGCTCCCTTCACCGGCGTCGACACGATCACCGGGTACAGGACCGTGTTCGACAGTTTCGCCTCGGCCCGGCTGCGCGCCGGCTACGCCACCGGCCCTTCGTTGCTGTACCTGACCGGCGGCATCGCGGTGGCGGATGTCAGCAACACCTTATCGCTCGACCTACCCAATCTCGGCGCCCCTCTCAGCCCCTATTCGAACGCGTGGACCGAAGAGGGCGTGCGCTTCGGCTACGTTCTGGGAGCGGGCTTCGAGCGGAAGGTCATGGAGCGGGTCAGCCTGTCGGCCGACGTGGTCCGTTTCGACCTGGAGGACGTCGACATCCTCGCCAGTGATTCCGCCGTCTTCGGCGGGGACGAGATATCCTACGAGTTCACGAACGCGGGCTACCTCGCTCGGCTTGGCATCAACTTCGCGTTCTAGCGCCTGTGCGGCGCCGAGGGATCGAGCTTTGCCAGAACGTCATGCGTTGGAATGTCGTTCCGAATAACGGAATGGCGCGCGAATATGAATTGCCCCACCCGCGCAAGCCGCGCTCCCTTCGGGTAACCGGAGCGTGCGGCCGCCGCACCTTTCAAGCCAAAGAATGGGGGGGGGGGAGCGTATGCAGGTGGGATTCGTGGGCACCGGGGCAATGGGCGCCGAGATGGCCCGGCACGTCGCAAGCGCGGGATTTGCCGTTTCGGCCTTCGACACCGATGCCGAAGCGCTGCGGGTCGCGACCCAGGACGACGTCACCGCCGCGGATAGCTTGGCGGCCCTGGCGACCGCCTCGGACGTGATCGTCGTGGTCGTGGCGAACGACGCGCAGTCCCGCGCCGTGGTGACCGAGATCCTCTCGTGCGAGTTGCGCGACAGCGCGGTGATCGCCGTCGCCGCCACGAACCACCCGCGCACCATGATCGAACTCGGCGCGGCCTGTGATGCCAAGGGCATTGGCTTCGTCGATGCGCCGGTCTGCTACGGGCTGCAGGGCGCCAGGGACGGCGACCTCGTATCATTGTGCGGCGGCACGGCGGAGGCCGTCGACAGGATCCGCTCCGTGCTGATGGCCTATTCCCGCGCGGTCGAGCACCTCGGGCCGGTGGGCACGGGGCAGCTCGGCAAAGCGTGCAACAACATGATGCACTGGGCGGCCTGCGTCGCCAATTACGAGACGCTGGCGCTGGCCAAGTCCTGCGGCATCGACGCCCAGACGATGCGCGAGACGCTGCTGAAATGCCCGGCCCGCAACACCACGCTGGAGCGGTGGGACACGACACGCTTTACCTGGCACCAGAAGGACATGGACGTGGTGCTGGACCTCAGCCAGCAGGCTGGACTCGCGCTGCCGCTGTTCGGCGCGGTCGATCAACTGGTCAAGCGCCTCGGCCCCGATCAGGTGCGCGCGCTTCTGCACGAACCGCAGGCGCAATATCTCGGCCAGCCGATCGTCGCGCGGAGCCTCGCCGAGATCACCGCCGAGGAATGATGTTCCCATATGTGGAACGCTGTACCGTTGACGGGAATGCCGCCTGCCGGGTAGGTTCGGGAAAACCGCGACCACAACGGGAGGAGACGCGATGACTGAAGAATCCGCCAGCGAGGGCGGCGTCGGTCACAACAGCGAGAAGCGCGAGAAGGTCGTGTGGGAACGCTGGACCAAGAAGCGCACCTTCGTGCGTGCGCTGGAAGGCACCTACGGCCAGCTCAAGGAAGAGCTCTACTCTCAGCCGCGCGTCTACAAGACGTCCGAGATGAAGTGGAAGGGCGGCCCGCAGAGCTTCGGCAAGAAGGTGATCAACCCGCAGGCCAACCGCATCGCCCAGTCGATCGAGGCGCATGTGGACGTGTACACACCACACGGCTACGGCCAGACGCACGGTCACATGAACTCGGCCGTGTTCTTCGTGCTCAAGGGCAAGGGCCACGACATCCACGACGGCCGTAAGCTGCCGTGGGAGGCCGGCGATGCGCTGATCGTCGAGAACGCCTGCGTGCACCAGCACCTCAGCGACAGCGACGACGAGACCTTCGTGCTGGTCCTCAAGGCCAAGCCGCTGTTCCTGTTCATGCACATGGTCTTCCAGAAGATGGTGCATTTCCCGCCCGAGGACCCGGTGCCGGGACACGAGGATTACCAGCCGCCGGCGAATCTCTGAGGGAGGACGAGGACATGGACGCAAGCACTTTCGCCGATGCGATCGAGCGCCAGCGCGCCAAGAGCGCAGGACCCGAAGTCAGCTTCTACCGGGACGCGCTCAAGGCCAGCCAAGAGTTCCGCAAGGAATACGTCGACCGCGTGAACGTGGTGAAGCACGACCAGATGCCGATGGAACGCTCGGCCGACGGGCTGATCAAGCACATCATCAACGAGCGCATGGACACCAAGGAATGCTGCATCGACATCTACATGCAGTTCATCGAGGCGCAGAAGGCCACCGGCACCAGCCGGCACCTGACCGAGGAAATCGCCTTCGTCATCGAGGGCACCGGGCATGACCTGCACTACGACGTGCAGTTCGAATGCAAGGTCGCCTTCGAGTGGACCTGGGACACGACGCCGAAGAAATACGAATGGGGTCCGGGCGATTTCATCTACGTGCCGCCCTACGTCGCGCACAAGCGCGTCAACACCTCGGACATCGAGGCCCGCGTGATCGTCTGCAACAGCCGCGTGATGAAGGCGATCGGCCTCGACTGGTTCGACCAGCTCGAACCAGCCGAGGGCTTCGAGGACGTCTGGGTTCCGCCGGCCGACTAGGCGCCGCAGGCGCGACTCGACCAGTCCGACGAAAAAGGGCCGTCGCGCGGGTGCGACGGCCCTTTCTGTATGCGCAAACCTTAACCTTTACGGGGTCAGGGCACCGGCACGGTCCCGTACTGCGTCATCAGCCCGACGCCCATGGCGAAAATCCCCGCCAGGAACGGCAGCACCAGCACCGACAGCGCGCGCAGCCGCAGGAACGAGCCGCCGACCAGCGGCACCTCGTAGATCAGCATGCGGTGCGCGGCGTAGAGGCTCCAGGACGTGACGAAGGTGATCAGCGCGGGGCTCGACGCGCCGGCCTTGGCGAAGACCGCCGCGATGGCGAAGGCGATCACCGGCCCCGCCGGCACGATCAGCCCGGTCGCGGCGGCGACCGGCAGCGCCAGCAGCCCCGCCTCGTCGCCCAGCAGTGCCGCGATCGCCTGCTTGGGGATGAGCTGTGCGATGAACCCCGCCGCCACCAGCGCGCACAGCATGCGGGGCACCAGCTTGGCGAATTGCTCAAAGAACCGCTGGGCCATTGGGTCGAAGGCGCGGCGCTGGCGCATGGCGATCAGCGCCAGAACGGCCAGAAGGACCAGCAGGACGAGGAACCCGGTGGTCACGTGCGCACCTCCGGGCGGTCACGCTCGGCCGTGTCGTCGTCGCGCAGCCGCAGGGTCAGCGGCAGGCGGCGCGCGATCAGGCCTGCGATTACCGGCAGCGGCAGCGACACGAACAGCCTCAGGATGGCGAACTCCGCCCCCATGAAGGGCACGTCCCACACCAGGATGCGCTGGACGCCCAGCAGCGCCCAGGCGGTGATGTAGGCAACCATCGCGCCGCGGTCGGCGCCCGCCGCGCCGAGCACCGCCAGAAGCGCATAGGCCGAGGACGGCCCGCCGGGCGTGACGGTTCCGGCGGCGGTGGCCACCAGCAGGCCCCGGAAGCCGGACTCCTGCCCAACCAGCCCCGAGATCCGGTCGCGCGGCAGCATGTAGAAGACCAGCGACGCGATCGACAGCGCGACGATCACCCGCGGCATCAGCCCCGCCAGCAGGACGAGGTCCTGCCACAACGCCGCCATGAACGCCTCTTGCCCGCGCACCAGCCAGCACACCACGCCGAGGGCCGCCGCCGCCGCGAAGAACCCCCAGAACCCCTTGCCGAACGCGTCCGACAGGACCTCGCGGCGCCAGACGGGATCTTTCAGGAACGCGAGGGGGGCAGGCAAGACGGGCCTCGTCAGTGTTCGTGGTGGTGGTGATGATCGTGGTGATGGTGATCGTGCCGGTGGCGCAGGATATCGTCGGCCATGTCGCGCGGCTCGGAATGGCCGGCGGTCAGCGCCTCGATCGTGGCACGGAACAGGTCGGCCTCGGGCGGAAGCTGTCCGGCGAGGAAGCCGGCGAGCCGCGCCAAGGCGATCGCCTGGCTGGCCAGCGCGTCCACCCGCTCGGCCTCGTCGGCGCGGGCAATGTCGGCCAGCGCGTGCGCAAGCCCCGCGCGGAACGTCGCCTCCATGTAGGCGGCGCGACCATCCGCCTCGGCCAGATCGCGCGGCGCGCCGCCCCGCGGGGCGTCGTCCGGCAGGTCGAGCCTGCGTGCGATGACTCGCAGATGCTCCATGAGATCCTGACCGACCAGGACCTGTTCGTCGATTTCGCCGCACATCGCGGTCATCTCCCCCGGATAAGGAACGCGCCGCCGAAGCCAGCGACGCGGACTGTCACAGGCTGGCGACCTGAAGGGCCGCGAGGCTTTCGGCGGCCAGGGTGCCGCCCACCAGCAGCGCGGCGCCGCCGATGACGGCGTTGACCGTGCTGCGCATCCAGCGCGCGCCTTGGTGGATGCGGTGCAGCGGGTAGCTGACCGCGGCCGAGAACAGCGTCATGCCGATCATCGTGCCGGCGCCGAAGACGGCAAAGTAGCCGATCGCCTCCAGGATCGTGTCGGCCGCCGCGACCGTCAGAACCAGAAGCCCGGCAGAGCCCGCAGCACCGTGCAGGACGCCGACACCCAGCGTGGCGGCGTGGCCGCGCGCCCGCGCCGGGTGCGCGTGGTCGTGCGACGAGGCCGAGTGCGGACCCTCCTCGCCGGCGTGGCTGTGCACGTGCACGTGCGGCTTGCCACCGTGGCTGTGCACGTGGACGTGCACCCGGTCGCGCCAGATGCGCCACAACACGCGCAGGCCCAGCGCCGCGATGAGCAGCCCCACCGCCGCCTCGAGCGCGGCCTCGACCCGCCCCGAGATCGTCAGCCCCAGCAGCAGCACGATCGAGCAGATCACGAACAGCGCCAGCGTGTGTCCGGCGCCCCAGACCGCACCGCGCGCGACCAGCGAGCGGCGGCTTTCGCCCCGCTCCATCATCGACGCGACCGCGGTCATGTGGTCGGCCTCGAGCGCGTGGGCGATGCCGATGAAGAAGCCCAGCGCCAGGAACGCCGCCGGCCCCGACGTCGCGACGGGTGCCGGACCATGCGCGAAGGCGGGGGCGGCCAGCAGGACGGCGGCACCGGCCGCGAGACAGACGACCCACCTCATGCGCGCAACGCCGTCAGCATGGCGGGGATGTAGTCGTCGTCGTTGGCCACCACCAGCACGGTCGCGAAGCGCCGCATCGAGTTGACGACCCTGTCGACCGTGGCGTCGGCCCGCCCCGCGCCCAGCGCGAGCCCCGCGCACATGATCTTTCGGTTGAACGCCTCTCGGGCCACGACCTCGGCCGCGCCTTCGTTGTCGCCGCGCGTCGCCAGCAGCACGACCACGTCCGCGCCCTCCATCTCGTCCGCGAGGTTCGCGGGCGAGCCGTCGGGATGGGCCAGCGGCAGGTCGCCGGCGGCGGTGACGGCCGGGTCCACGGCGTCGGTGTTGGCCAGCGTCAGGAAATGCGCACCGTTCCAGGGATCCTCGGTGATGGCGAACATCGCCTCGGCCGCGCCCGCGTCCAGCGCGAAGATCCGCGAGGCCCGGCTGCGCGAGTTCGGCCGCTGGATGCGGAAGCGCAGCTCGGACGCCGTGGCGGCGCGGGCGCAGGCATGCGGGCCGGTCGGGTGATCGACCGGTCCGCGCCCTTCGCGCGTGGCGTTGTCCGCCTCGAATATGTCGTCGGAATCGTGGGGCATGGTTACACCGATGTCTGCTTGACGCCGGGACGGACGGTCAGGTCCTCGAGCATCGCGTCCTTAAACGGTTCGTCCGCGGGCAGGACGCGCGCGGCCGATCGCACCTGCTGGTGCTCGGGCGTGCGGCCCGGCGGCATCACGCCCTTGTCGCGCAGTGCCACGGCCGCCTTGCGCAGGCGGTGGCGGGCCATGATGATGCCGTTGTCGGTGGACACCAGGTTCTCCTTCGTCCGGTCGACGATCGGCCCCATGCTCTCCTGCAAGGATGCGTCCTGCATCGCGATGCCCCAGATCCCCGAATAGGATTCGCCCTTCTTCTGGGCCTCGCGGTCCATCAGGTAGTCATTGTCCTTGTTCTGCAAGGGGCGGAAGGTGCCCGGCTCGTACTTGTTGTGCACGCCGTAGCCGTCGATCATCGCCTGACGCTCTTCGTCGGTCAGCGCGCGGGTCGGGTGGTAGTCGAAGGACCACGCCCAGCAAGTCTCGTCGTCGATCGGCACCCAGAAGTGGCCATGCACCGGGTGGTCGCCCCGCGGCGGCACCATCGTGAAGGACGGCATGACCCAGGGCGTGACGCGCCAGTAGTAGTGGTTCTCCTCGGCCATGCGGCGCGCGCCGATCATCAGGCCGCCGTCGGATTCCACGACCTCGAAGACCGGCTTCTTGTCATTCTGGTTGTACTGGTTGCCCTTGGCGCCCTTGAACAGCGGGTCGGACTTGAGGCTGCCCGAATGCAGGAACGACACGTGCGAACTGTCGATGCCGCCCTCCATCGCCTGCAGCCAGTTGCATTCCTGCAGCCGCTTGGACGTGTATGTCTGCTCGGGCGGGACGGTGGCGAATTCCCATTGCGGCTCGGGCGGACGATTGTCCTTGTCGCCCATGTGCGTCCACAGCACGTCGCCCACCTTGATCAGCGGGTAACCCGTCAGCTTGATCTTCTCGCAGAAGCCGGATTCCTCGGGCTCGGACGGCACCTCGACGCACTGGCCGGTGACGTCGTATTTCCAGCCGTGATAGGGGCAGCGGATGCCGCCTTCCTCGTTGCGGCCGAACCACAGCGACACGCCGCGGTGGGCGCAGAACTCGTCGATCAGGCCGTAGCGGCCCTTGCTGTCGCGGAACGCGATCAGGCGTTCACCCAGCAGCTTGACCCGGACCGGCGGGCAATCGTCCTCGGGCAGCTCGGACGCCAGCAGCGCGGGCATCCAGTACTGGCGGAACATCTCGCCCATCGGCGTTCCGGTGTCGGTCTGCGTCAGCAGGTCGTTGACTTCCTTCCGAAGCATGTCTTCGCTCCTTCCCGTTCATCGGCACGCGGCCGCAAGAGACCCGGCACCGCCCTCCCCGGCGGGACCGCCTTTTCCGACGAAAGCCTCAGGACTTGGGCGGCAGGTCTGCCAGCTCGGCCTCGTAGGCCTTGTCCATCTTCGGCTCGAGGCCGTTCTTGGCCAGCGCGTTCGCGAACATGCTGCGCACCTCGCGGCTTTCGTCCGCATAGTCGATCTGGTCGCCGCCGATGCGCTGGCTGATCCACGCCTTCGGCACGCCTTGGGCGTTGCGGATGGCGACGCCCTCGTACTTGAAGGCCAGGTAGCGCGCGGGCGTCGTCCCGGTGTTGAAATGCTGGTGGTACCACATGTTCGGCGGCACGATCATGCTGCCCGGCTTCCACTCGTAGCGCGTGGGCTCCTCGCCTTCGGGGTACATCAGGCTGTAACCCTCGCCCGACAGGATGATCACGTGCGCGCCGGGGCCGTGGCGGTGGCACTTCTTGTAGGTGCCGACCGGGAACTGGCTGATATGGCTGTTCATTGAGCACTTGGCCAGCTGGAAGCGGATATGCCCGCCGCCGGCGCCGCGTTCCTTCGCCTCGATCAACGGCAGGTTGATCGCGTCGTGGACGAAGTTGGTCTCCATCAGCAGACCCTTCTGCTCGCCCTGGTCGGCGAAGTAGTCGGGTTCGCCGTTGAACCGGCCCTTGAAGTCGTAGGACGTGCCGAACAGGAAGTCCGGGTCCTCGAAGACGTTCATGATCGGCGGCAGGTTGGTCGTCGACACGTAGCGCGCCGGCTCGCTGCCCGATCCGTTGAAGTGCTGGTGATGCGCGTTCAGCGGAATCCCGAAGATCGAGCCCGGCCCCCATTCGAAGCTGACCTTGTGGCCGCTGTCGTCCCAGACCACGGTCGAGCCGCGCCCAGACAGGATCAGCACCGTCTCCTCGAACAGCTGGCGATGCGGCGCCAGCTTCTGGCCGGCGGGGATTTCCATGACGTAGCAATCGTTCGACGTGCGCGACGCGTCGTGGTTCAGGAACACCGCGTTGCCGCCGCGCCGCGCCCAGGGCTTCAGCTCGATCTCGTGCAGGCTGGGCACGTAGTTGCCGTTCTGGATCTCGAGCCCCTCGCTCGCGATGAATCGCGTGTAGGGCGTCTCCTTCTCGGTCTTGAACTTCTCGGCCAGCTTCTCGGACACGACGGCTTGCTTGTTCATGCGGCTCTCTCCTTCCCGGGCGCTGCGATGGCGCCGCACTTTTTCTGAGTTGCGGCGAGGATACGTCCGCGTTACGGTCCCGTCAATGGACCGACGGTCCGCATAGAGGAACAGCATATGTCCGGCGGCGAAAAAGACGAGCGTCACACGATCGACGACCACATGTTCGGGGATTTCTACCCACACGAGCATGGCGACGACGCGGACCACGATCACGACGACATCGATCCCGGCCCGCTCGAGGACAATCCGATCTGGCAGCGCGACAACGTGGCGCTGACGTCCGTTGGCATCGACATCGGTTCGTCCGGCACGCAGGTGATCTTTTCGAACATCCACCTGCAGCGCGTCGCCGATAGCCTCGCCTCGCGCTACGTGATCGTGGACCGCAAGACCGCCTACGAAAGCCCGGTGCGCTTCACCCCCTTCAGCGGCGAGACCGAGATCGACGCCGAGGCGCTCGGCGCGATCATCGACGACGCCTATGCCGGCGCGCAGGTGCGCCCGGGCGACATCGACACCGGCGTGGTGATCCTGACCGGCGAGGCGCTGCGCCGCGGCAACGCCGAGGCGATCGCCGACGTGATCAGCCGCAAGGGCGGCGACTTCGTCACCGCGACCGCCGGCAACCACATGGAGGCGATGCTGGCCGCCTACGGCTCGGGCGCGGCCAAGGCCAGCCACGACGCGGCCAACCGCATCCTCAACGTCGATATCGGCGGCGGCACCACGAAGCTTGCGCTGGTCGAGAAAGGCCAGGTCATCTGGACCGCCGCGCTGCATGTTGGGGGACGCTTGATCGCGGCCGAGGACGGCGTGGTCACCCGCGCCGAACCCGCCGGACGCCACCATGCGCGGGCGGCGGGGGTGCCGCTGTCGCGAGGCGACACCGTGACGCCCGACCAGATGCACCGCATCGCGGATCACATGGCCGACCTGCTGACCGCCGCGCTGACCGAACGCCCCCTGCCCGACGCCGTGCGAGACCTGTTCCTGACCGACGTTCCCGACGACTTCGACGGGATCGCCGGCATCGTGTTCTCGGGCGGCGTCGGCGCCTACGTCTCGGGCGCCGAGACGCGCGACTTCGGCGATCTGGGCATCCATCTTGGCGGCATCCTGCGAAAGCGCGCCGAGGCCGGCCGCTTCGGCGCGCCGCTGCTGCCGGGCAGCGCCGCGATCCGCGCGACTGCGCTCGGCGCGTCCGAATACTCGGTGCAGCTGTCGGGCCAGACCAGCACGATCACGGCGCCCGGAAAGATCCTGCCCCGCCGCTCGATGCAGGTGCTGAAGCCCGACATCGACCTCGCCGAGGCACCTTCGGCCGAGACCATCGCGCAGGCGATCCGCGACCATTTCGAGGCGTTCGACCTGTCACCCGATACGGACGAGGTGGCGCTGTCCTTCGAATTCGACATCGCCCCGGAATACGGCGCGATCCGCGCGCTGGCCGACGGCATCGCGGCCGGCCTCGCGCCGCGCATCGCGGGCGGGCACCCGGTCTACGCGATGATCGACGGCGACATCGCCCAGACGCTGGGCGGCATCCTGCGCGACGAATGCGGGGTGACGAACGAGCTGCTGATCCTGGACGGCATCTCGCTGCGCGATTTCGACTACATCGATCTTGGCAAGATCCGCCTGCCGTCGTTCACCGTGCCGGTGACGGTGAAGTCGCTGCTGTTCTCGAACGACCCGCGTGGGCCGCGCCGGCAGGAGCGCACGCATTTCGCACCAAGCGAACCGCAGCACGGTCATCACCACCATCACCACGGCCACGGCCATCACCACCACGCGCACGACCACGAAACGCACACGGTCCCCGCGACCGGCGCGGGAACGGGTGGCCGCCGTTGACACCCCCAGCAGCGCACCACATGATGGAACGCGGTTCTACAAGGCGGAACGGCAGGGGCATCATGACAGAAGAAGCGAACGGCGCGCAGCGCGAAGAGGCGACCGCCGCGCGGCGGAAGGAGACCAACCGCAATCCGAGGCGCGACAGCTCCCGGTTGTCATCCGTAACGACGGCGATCCATCTTCTCAAGACTTTTACCGAGGAAGACGTCGAACTGGGCATCAGCGAACTCGCCAAACGGTTGAACGTCGCGAAAAGTACCGTGCACCGTCTCGCCGGGGCGCTGCTGGACGAGGGGCTGCTGCAGCAGAACCCCGAGAACGGCCGCTACAGCTTGGGCATCGGGCTCTTCGCGTTGGGGTCCATGGTGCGCGCGCGCCTCGACGTGACCAGCGAGTCCAAGCACATCCTGAACGCGCTGCGGGAAAAGACGCAGGAGAACGTCCGGCTGGCGGTGCTCGAACGCGCGTCGGTCGTGTTCCTGCACGACTTCGAAAGCCCGCAGACGCTGCGCCTGCGTTCGGGCACCGGTCAGGCGCGCCCGGCCTTCTGCACCGCCGAGGGGCTGTGCCTGATCTCGGGCCTGCGCGAGCAGCAGCTGGTCAACTTCCTGACCTACCCGCGCACTGCGCGCACCGACAAGACGATCACCGACGAGGACGAGCTGCGCGCCCGCATCAGCCGCGTCAAGCGCCACGGTTACGCCATCGAGGACGAGGAATGCGACGAGGGCACGCGCTGCATCGCCGCGCCGATCCACAACGGCGACGGGCGCATCGTCGCCGCCGTGGGCGTGGCGGGTCCGCGGGTGCGGATGCGCAAGGCCGACTTCCCCAAGATCGCGCCGCTGGTGGTCGAGGCCGCCGAAACCATCTCGGAACGCATGGGCTATTCGCGGACGCAACCGATCTACATCTGAACCAAGCGAAAAGGCAGGGCATGGCCAGGATCACACGGCAGAACGACGACACGACCTTCGACTGCGCCGAGGACGACACCATCCTGCGCGCAGCCCTGCGCGCCGGGATCGGCATGCCCTATTCGTGCAACACCGGCAGTTGCGGCAATTGCCGGTTCGAACTTAAGGAGGGCGCGGTCGAACACCTGCGCGAGGACCCGCCCGCCTGGTCCGAGCGCGACCTGAAGCGCAACCGCTACCTGGGCTGCCAGGCCGCCCCCCGCGGCGACTGCGTGGTCAAGTTCCGCGCCATGGACGACTACGTGCCGCCGCACCGTCCCGCGATCCGCAAGGCGACACTGCGCGCCGTGACGAAGATCACCCGCGACATCAGCGACTTCGCTTTCGAGATCGAGGGCGATGCGGCCTTCGAGCCCGGGCAATACGCGCTGCTGCACGTGCCCGGCGTAGACGGCGGGCGCGCCTACTCGATGAGCAACCTCGGCGAGGACGGCACCTGGCGCTTCATGATCAAGGACATGCCCGGCGGTGCCGCCACCGACTGGCTGTTCGCCGCCGAACCGGGGGCCGAGCTTGTGATCGACGGCCCCTACGGCACCGCCTACCTGCGCCCGGACGTGCCGCGCGACATCGTGCTGATGGCCGGCGGCTCGGGCCTGTCGCCGATGGTGTCGATCGCGCGCGCCGCGCTGAAGCACGGGCTTCTGGACGACCGCAAACTGCACCTGTTCTACGGCTGCCGGGACGAGCCCGACCTGTTCGACACCGACATGCTGGGCGACGACCTGCTGGCGCGGATCACCTGCACGCCCGCCCTTTCGGAACCCGGCACGGGCGCCGCCTGGACCGGCGCAACCGGCTACCTGCACGACGTCGTGCGCGACCACATGGGCGAGGCGCTGGCCGAGTGCGAGATCTACTTCGCCGGACCGGCCGTCATGGCCGCCGCGATCCAGAAGATGGCGCACGAGGCCGGCGTGCCGATGGATCGCCTGCATTTCGACGAATTCTACTAGGAGCGGCGCCGTACGACGGGCCTGCGCCAAGGGAGGGGACATGGCTAAACTCGAGCTCACGCTCGGCTGCTGGGATTACGACCGCGTGCAGCCTCTGATGGACGGCCGGGTGCGCCCGGACGGGATCGAGCTGAACTTCCTCAACATGATCGTCGAGGAGACGTTCTTTCGCATGCTGCGGAACCGCGAATTCGACGTCTCGGAAATGTCGATGTCGTCCTACTGCGTGTCGCTGACCAGGCCCGACCGGCCCTTCGTCGCCATCCCTGTCTTTCCCAGCCGCTTCTTTCGCCACTCCTGCATCTACGTGAACGCCGAAGCCGGAATCGAGAAGCCGACCGACCTGATCGGCAAGCGCGTCGGCACGCCGGAATTCCAGATGACCGCGCCGGTCTGGATCCGCGGCATCCT
>NZ_JBELMH010000030.1:0-1518 GCF_042096055.1 Citreimonas sp.
TCCGCCCGTCTTCTGCCGGGCGATCAGCCCGTCGCCCATCATCTCGTCGATGAACAGGCTCAACAGCTGGGGCCGGCCAGAGACGCCGGCCTTGCGATAGATCGCGGCCGTCTGCGCCTTGACCGTGCCTTCCGACGTCTCGCGCACGCGGGCCGTCTCGGCGATGGACAGGCCCTTGATCGCCATCAGCGCCACGTCCCGCTCGGCGGCCGTCAGGGACCATTCGGCGAAGTGCTCCTCGAGCACGTCCATGAAAGCGCCCTGCGCCAGGCGTAGGCTCGACTCGGCGCGCCGACGGGCCCGCAGCGACGCGGCGAGCATCCATGCCGTGACCCCGACGCCGAGCAGCAGGCCCAGCGCCGCGCCGACCTCGATCATCTCGTAGACCGCCCAGGCCAGGGGCGCGGTGCGCAGCCCCAGCAGGTTGGCCACGATGTCGTAGACGAAGAAGGCCGCGCAGACGAACTGCACGACCAGCAAGACGCCGATGGACACGCGCTCCATCAGCGCGGGGGGCCCTGAGGGCGCAAACGACAGAACCCCGACCGGCTATCGGGCATTGCCGATGCCGCCATCAACGATTTCCGCCGGAATTGCCGTTCCCGTTGCCGCCGGAATTGCCCTTTCCGTTACCGCCAGAGTTACCATTTCCATTGCCCCCGGAATTGCCGTTGCCCCCCGAATTGCCGTTTCCGCCGGACCGCCCGCCGCCGTTTCCGCCTCCGTTGCCGCCGCGGCCTCCGCCGGAATTGCCGCCGGAGTTCCCGCCGCCGTTGCCCCCGGCGTTTCCGCCGCCATTGCCTCGGCTGCCGGCGGTGTCGCGGCCGGGCGCGCCGCCGCCCGAGGACGTCGCCCCGCCTGCCCGGTCGGGCAGCACGCGTCCGGTGCCGCGGCTCTCGTCCAGGTAATCACGCATCAACGCGCCGGTCGATGGGTTGTAGACGATCTCGCGTTCGCCCCGCGCGCTTCTGCCGACGATGCGGATCCGCCCCAGCCACGTGCGCGAGACGGTGATGTTGGAATAGCCCTGCTGGCGCAGCTGCTGCACGATCGTATCCGTCGGCGTCTGCGCCGCGGCGGGTCTGCCGGCCACCAGCGCGGCGGCCAGGCCCAGAACGATGTCACGGCGGTTCATGGTGGTCCTCATGCTGCGATCAGCCAGATCCCGTTCAGGACCGACACGAATGTCATCGAGTCGCCTGGGTCGCGCGGGCGTTTCTGCTTGGTCATGATCTTCACGCGGGCGGTGGGGCTGCTGACGGTCGTCACGGTCATCGTGACCGTCATCGTGGGATCGATCGACAGGACGGACTGACAGGTCTTGATGCACATCATGATACCGCGAGCCCTTCCCTGGCTTCAATAGTCTTGACTGTCCGCCGCGGAAACGCCGGCCCTGGCTCGGGCCGTTCGGGTTGCGTCAGCGGGACAGGCTGGCAGACGGGACAGGTCTGCGAACGCGGCGGACAGTCAATCGCTCGACGAGCGTGAGCCACCATCTCGCACCGCGCCGCCGCC
>NZ_JBELMH010000030.1:1618-7066 GCF_042096055.1 Citreimonas sp.
GGAATTGCAGATGGGATGGTGCCGGCAGAGGGACTTGAACCCCCGACCCCGAGATTACAAATCACGTGCTCTACCAGCTGAGCTATACCGGCACGCGGGCAGCCATAGGCCATGACCGAGGGCACGCGCAAGGGCGAATGCTTGCCTTGGAAATCCTGCGGCATTGCCAAGAATTTGCCGTCAATCGGTGGCAGCGTCCCGCGGAACCAACGGGGCGGCCTTCGGAATGCGGGTGATCCTTCACTGCGGCGTGCACTGCACGGACGAGGACAGGCTTCTGAAATGCCTGCTTCGGAACGCGGACATGCTGCGCGCCGAAGGCACCGCGGTGCCCGGCCCCGACCGCTATCGCACCCTGCTGTCCGAGATCGTCAACGCGCTCGATTCCGGTACGCCCGAACCGGCCGCGCGGGACGTCGTGCTCGACGCGATCCTCGACATGCCGGCCGACTCGACGCACCGCGTCGTGCTCAGCCACCCCGACCTATTTTCGGTCCGGCGCATCGCGCTGGCGGGGGGCCAGCTATACCGCAAGGCCGAAAGCCGGCTTGCAATGCTGCAACGGCTTTTCGCCGAGGACGAGGTCGAGCTGGTGCTGGCGCTGCGGGACATGGGCAGCTTTCTGGCTGCGCTGCTAATCGCCACGCCCGAAGAACACCTGGACCAGCTGCTGCATGGCGCCGATGCGGCCACCCTGCGCTGGTCCGACCTGATCGCGCGTATCCGCGACGCGGTGCCGGACATGCCGATCACCGTGTGGTGCAACGAGGATACCCCGCTGCTGTGGGGTCAGATCGTGCGCGAGGTCGCCGGGCTGGAGCCCGACCGCAAGATCGTCGGCGCCTTCGACGTCTTCGGCGACATCGTGGCCGACGAAGGCATGCGCCGCTTCCGCGCCTTCCTGAAGGACAATCCCGGGGTGACCGAAATCCAGAAACGCCGGCTGATGGCGGCCTTCCTCGAAAAGTACGCGATCGCCGACGCGCTGGAAGAGGACCTCGACCTGCCGGGCCCGGACGCGGCCCGGCTCGACGCGCTGAGCGCCGGGTACGATGCCGATCTTGCGCGGATCGCCGCCATACCGGGCGTGCGCGTGCTGGTTCCGTGACGCGCCGCGCCGCGGAACCGCCCGCTCAGGCCATGCCCAGCGCGGACTTGTACATCTCGAGAACCGCCTCTTCCTCGGCAATGTCGTCGGGCTCGCGCTTGCGCAGGGCGATCACCTTGCGCATGACCTTGGTGTCGTAGCCGCGGCCCTTGGCCTCGGCCATGACTTCCTTCTGCTGGTCGGCGATCTCCTTCTTCTCCACCTCCAGCCGCTCGAAGCGTTCGATGAATTGCTTGAGCTCGCCCGCCGCGACCCCGTAGCTGTCGCCGTCACCATCCTGCATCGTGTCTCTCCTGCCGATCAGAGCCTACCGGTTACCCGCGCCCGGGGCGTCCATCAAGGGGTTGCGGCAGAGGTGCGCAGCGTCTACCGGACGGCGTGGCTCTGACATTCGGGAGGTGCGCGATGGAATGGCTGATCTGGACCGGCGCGGTGCTGTCGGTGGCCGGGCTTGCAGGGCTGGTCTGGTGCATCGGCGTGGTCCTGCGCGCGCGCCGCAAGGGGCTGGACGACGAGACGCTGCGTGACACCGTCCGCCGCATGGTGCCGGTGAACATGGTCGCACTCGCGGCGTCGGTGCTGGGCCTGATGATGGTGATCATGGGCGTCTTCCTGTCCTGACGCGTGCGACACGTGCGCTCTTGAAACACATTCAAGAATGTATATGTGTTCGTCCGGTGGCGCGAGATGCGCTGGATATGCGGGACGATGACCATGGAGCAGGACTGGCTGTGGGGCCTCTTCGGAGGGCTGATGATCGGCACGGGCGGGGCGATCTATCTGCTCGGCAACGGCCGGATCATGGGTGCGAGCGGCATCATCGGCGGACTCGCAGACGGCTCGGGCCGTAACACGGCGGCCGAGCGTGTGACCTTCCTGGCCGGCGTGGCCGTGGTGCCGGCGCTGCTGACCTGGGTTTTCGGCCCGGTCGCCACGAACATCACCGAAAACTTCGCAGTCCTGATCATCGCCGGGCTTCTGGTCGGGATCGGTACGCGGCTGGCCAACGGCTGCACGTCCGGCCACGGGGTATGCGGCATGTCGCGCCTGTCGCCGCGGTCCTTCGTGGCGACGGCGCTCTACATCCTGGCGGGCGGCCTTGGGGTGGTTCTGTTCCGGCATGTGCTGGGGGTGATCTGATGCGGTACCTGGTGGCCTTGATCTCGGGCGCGTTCTTCGGCGCCGGTTTGCATCTGTCGGGCATGACCAACACGGCGAAGGTCCAGGGTTGGCTAGACGTCTTCGGCGACTGGGACCCGACGCTGGCCTTCGTTCTGGGCGGCGCGATGGTGCCGATGGCGATAGCCTGGGCGGTAACCTCGCGCCTGAAGGCGTCGGCGACGGGCCGGCCGTTCCCGCCGCGACCGCAGGGCGGCATCGACGCGCCGCTGGCGATCGGTTCGGTCCTGTTCGGGATCGGCTGGGGGCTGGCCGGACTTTGCCCGGGTCCGGTCGTCGCGGCGCTCAGCTATGGCGGCGGGCCGCTGCTGCTTTTCGCGGCCGCGATGGTCGTCGGCATGCTGGCGGCGCCCGCGCTGCGCGGGCGACTGGACAAGGCGCGCGCCGCGCAATAGGACATCGGCATGGACCCGCGACAGATAACCGACCGCTACGCCGTTTCGCCGCAGATCGATCCCGAGGACGCCGCCGCGCTACGCGACGCCGGCTTCACGACCGTGATCTGCAACCGCCCCGATGCCGAGGTCCCGCCCGCCCTTCAGGCGGACGCGATCGGCGCTGCCATGCGCGCCGCCGGGCTGCGGTTCGAGGTTCTGCCGATCACGCACCAGACGCTCACGGCCGAGAACGCGGCGCGGCAGGCCGAGATCATCGCCGAATCCGAGGGTCCGGTGCTGGCCTATTGCGCATCCGGCACGCGGTCGACCTTCATCTGGGCGCTGGGTGCCGCCGGCGACATGAGCGCCGACGACATCGTCGCGGCCGGCGCCAAGGGCGGCTATGACCTGTCGCCGCTGCGCCCGACGATCGAGGCGATGTCCGCGCGCGGCTGAGCCGGGCGCGCTTCACGTCTCGAAATCGAAATCCATCGTCGCGGACGAGAAATCGGCCTCGAACGTCTCTTCGGACGCATCTTCGTCGAGCGCTTCCGCGTCGAACTCTCCGCCGAAGCCGCCGTCATCCTCGAAATCCATCGGCGGCAGGTCCGGCAGCGGGTCGTCGTCCCCGTCCGCTGCGAAGCCACCGGAGAAGTCCGGCGTGTCGGCCATCTCGTCCTCGACCGCGAAGCCGGCCAGCGCATCGACGGCCTGCGTCGCGTCCGCCTCGGCGAAGCCGCCGTCGGTCATTGCGTCCGCGCCGGCTGCGGCCATCGCCTCGGTGCCCGACGATTTCGGCCAGTTGATGCGCACCGCACGCGCACCGTTCATCTGGCCCAGACGTCCCCCGGCAACCACCGCGCCGTTCGCGGCCACGACCTCGACCCCGTCCAGTGCCGACGCGTGCAGCGGGATGACGTCGCCCGCCTTCAGCGCCTCTGCCTTGGCCAAGGGCATGCGAACCCGCGACAGGATGCAGTCGAGCCGCGCCGGCACGTTCAGCATCGCCTCGCGATGCGGCTCGGCGCCGGAGGCATCGTCCTTTTCGGGCGCGGTGATGGTGCGGTCGGGCAGAAACAGCGAGATCATGCCGCTGCGCCGACCCAGCGCCAGGTCGATCTCGGCATGGAAAGTCCGGTACTCGGCCGCGTCCAGCAGCAACGACGCACTGCGCGGATCCTCGAGCATTGCACCGAACCGGTAGCCCGCGAATTGCGGCCGCAGCGGATTTTCCGCCAGGTTCTCGACGAATTCGGCCAGCGCGCCGTCCAGCAGCGGCGCCATCATGGCCGCGTCGGTCGGCGTCAGCGGGCGCGTGTCCACCGGCATCTTGGTGACCTGCTGGATCGTCTGGATCTCGGTCACCCCGGTCAGTATCTCGCGGTCGACCTGCGCCAGGCCGATCGCGCCGTCCGGCCCGTCCAGCACGATCAGCAGCGTGCCGTCCTTCAGCGCGGAGACGACCCCGTCCTGGTCGAGCATGTCGAGTCGCACGCTGCTGCACACCAGCACCAGCGACCACGCATCCTCGGCCGTGCGGGCGAGCGCGCGGCGCAGCGCCTTGGCGGTCGACATACCGCGTGCCTCGTGCGCGCGCTGTGCCGCACGTGCCTTCTGGCCAAGTACACCCTGTCCGCCACCGTCAGCCATGCATGAGTTCGCCAGTTTCCGTCGCGGATTCCCCGCCATCTGCTGTCGTTATGCGGGCATTTGGTTACCAAGGGCTTTAACGAACCCAGATATCCGCGCCTATTCGGCGGCCTGCTCCAGCGCCGCCGGCACGACGACGCGGAAAGCGGCGCCGCCCTGCCCCGGCAGGTAGCGGATGTCGCCGCCGAGCCGTTTCATGATCTGCCGGCAGATCGCGAGGCCCAGGCCGGCGCCCCCCGCCTTCTGATCGCCGACGCGCGAGAACTTCTCGAAGATCATGTCCTGCGCCTCGCTCGAGACGCCGGCGCCGTTGTCGATGAAGTCGATCACCAGGCCGCCCGCGCTTTCGGAGACGGCGACCGTCAGCAGCGGCTCGGGCGCGTCGCAGTACTTCCGCGCGTTCGCGATGAGGTTGATGAAGACCTGCGCCAGGCGGTCCACGTCGGTTTCCAGCACGACCTGCTCGGCGGCGGGCCTGCGCGCGATGCGGATTCCGCCACCGCTGCCGTCCGCCGCCGCCGCGGCGACGGCACGGTCCAGCAGGTCGGCCAGCCGCTCGCGCCGGATGTTGAGGCTGACCTGCCCGTTCTCCAGCACAGACAGGTCCAGCAGGTCGTCCAGCAGCCGCGTCAGGCGCAGCGTCTCGTCGTGGATGATCGAGGCATACTTGGCGCGCTGACCGGCATCCAGCGCGTCCGAATCGCGCATGATCTCGGAGAATGCGCGGATCGAGGTCATGGGCGTGCGTAATTCGTGGCTGATCTGCGACAGGAAGGCGTCCTTCTGCACCGACAGGCGCGTGAGCTTGTCGTTGGCCTCGCGCAACTGGCGCGCGGTGCGCGTCAACTCCTGGCTCTGCGCCTCGAGCCGCGCGGAGTATTCCATCATCTGCGCGGTCTCGTCGGCCACGGCCATCAGGTCCTCGACCGAAACGCGCATCGAGCCGACGATCTGGCCGACCATGGCGTGCGCCGTCGCGGCACCCACGGACCCGGCAAGTTCGCGTTCCAGAACCTCGAGGAATTGTGGTGAGGGGTCGGGCAGAAGGCCGGACACGCCCTGCTTGCGTGCCTCGCGCAGGAACAGCGCCTGCGCCTCGCGCGCGCCCAGGATGCGCTGCGCCATGACCATCAG
>NZ_JBELMH010000030.1:7166-15304 GCF_042096055.1 Citreimonas sp.
GGAACAGCGCCTGCGCCTCGCGCGCGCCCAGGATGCGCTGCGCCATGACCATCAGGTCTTCGGCCTGGGCCGCCGCACCCGACCAACCGCGCCGCCCGGCCGCCTGCAGGTCCGCGTTGACGAATTGCGCCCCCTGCAGGCGTTCGAGCGGGCTGGGAAAGCTGGCGATCGACGCTGCGAAGAAGGCGATGGTGTTGAGCGAAAGGGACCAGAGCACCGCATGCATCAGCGGGTCGAGTCCACCCAGCCCGAACAGCGCGTGCGGATGCAAGGCGCCGATGCCGAAGGGCCCGGTCTCGAATACCGCGAGCGACAGGATCACGCCCTCGCCGAAGCTGGGCAGGAACAGCGTGTACATCCACACGGCAGATCCGATGCCGATCCCGGCCATCGCGCCCAGCCGGGTGGCGCCGCGCCAGAAGATGCCGCCGATCAGCGCCGGCAGGATCTGCGCCACGCCGGTGAAGCTGACGAGGCCGATCGCCGACAGCGCCGCGCCGCCCCCGGACAGCGCGTAGTAGACGTATCCCAGCAGCAGCACGCCCATGATCGACAGCCGCCGCGACAGCAGCACCACGTGGCGCACGTCGCCCGAGAAGCTGACTGCGTCGTTTCGCAGGCGCAGCCAGACTGGCATGACGATGTGGTTCGACACCATGGTCGACAGCGCGATCGCCGCCACGATCACCATCGACGTGGCCGAGCTGAACCCGCCGAGGAAGCTGAGGACCGCCAGCCCCTCGTGGCCTTGGCTGAGCGGCACGGTCAGCACGAACAGGTCCGGGTTCGCGCCCACCGGCAACAGGTCGAGGCCCGCCACAGCGATCGGCACGATGAACAGGCTCATCAAACCCATGTAAAGCGGGAACGCCCAGGCCGCGAGGCGCAGCTGCGCGTCGCTGTCGTTCTCGACCACCATGACCTGGAACATGCGCGGTAGACACAGGAACGCGGCCGCCGACAGCATGGTCAGCCCCACCCAGCGCCCGCCCTGTACGTCCCATTGGCCCAGCGCCGAGGCATCGACGCGGTCCAGCGCCGCGGACACGCCGCCCATCAGGCCCCAGACCACGAAGACGCCGACAGCCAGCAGCGCGAAAAGCTTGACGACCGCCTCGACCGCGATGGCCATGACCACGCCGTGGTGCCGCTCATTCGCATCCAGGTTGCGGGTGCCGAAGATCACCGTGAACAGCGACAGGCCGGCGGCGACCCAGAACGCGGTCATCAGCTGGTTGGCACCATCGCTTTCGGGGTGGGCAAAGACGTCGACCGACAGCGTCACGGATTGCAGCTGCAGCGCGATGTACGGCGTCGTGCCGATCACCGCCAGCAGCGTGACGCCGACGCCCAGCAGGTTCGACTTGCCGTAGCGGGACGAGATCAGGTCGGCGATGGACGTGATCCGCTGCGCACGCCCGATGCGCACCAGCTTGCGCAGCCCCCAGAACCAGCCGATCATCACCAGGCTGGGGCCGAGATAGATCGTCAGGTACTCGAACCCGCCGCGCACGGCCGAGCCCACGGCGCCGTAGAACGTCCAGGCGGTGCAGTAGATCGACAGCGACAGGGTGTAGATGATCGGGGCGCGCAGCCAGTCGACACGGCCGCGCCGCGCCGCGCGCTCGGCGAAGAAGGCCACGCCGAACAGGAATGTCACGTAGGTCAGCGCAATGGCCGCCAGCGCGTTTGTGGTGATCACGGCGCGGTCTCGCGCCGGGCGCGCGCCTCGTCCTCGGCGGCGCGGGCGCGGCGTTCGGCGCGCTCGATCGCCCAGATCAACAGGCCGGCCGACAGTCCCAGAGCGGCCCAGGTGCCGAACAGGTAGATCAGCGCGCCCGAGGCCGACACCGCCTCGCCGGGCATGCTCCACAGGATCGGCACCAGCCACAGCATCAGCGCCAGCACCGGCAGGGCGCGGGCGGCGTCGCGCAAGCGACGCAGCCGGTAGGTCTGGCGTTCGACGAACAGCGGCGGCGGCGGGCCGGCGCTCATGCGGTGCTCCGGGTCAACGCCTTCACCGCCTCGAGCACTTCGGCGTTCGAGAACGGCTTGGTCATGAAGCGGCTTGCGCCCGCCCTTTCGGCCATCTCGCGATCGCGGGTCTGGCCGCGTGCAGTCAGCATCAGGATCGGCAGCGCGGCGGTCTGGGGATCCTCGCGCAGCTCGCGCAGGATGTCGTAGCCGGACCGACCAGGCAGCATCGCGTCGAGGATCAGCAGGTCGGGCGCGCGGGCGCGCACCGCGTCGGCAGCGTCCACGCCGTTGCCGTGGCTGTCGACTCGGTACCCCTCGCGCGACAGGATGAAACTGATCGCCTCGATAATGTTCGGCTCGTCCTCGACCACCAGCACGTGACCGGTCATCCCGCTCTCTCCCCTTGCCCGGCCGCCGCGTCCCGGAAGGGTCCTCCTCGCGCGGCCGGTTGCGCGATCCTAGTCGGCTTGGAGGGCTGCGTCAAAACACCGGTGCGCCGCGCGCGGCGCCGGCCAGGATCGACGGCTCGCGCCGGGCACGGCAGGCCTCGCGAGGGCAGACGCGGCAGGCGCTGCCGACATCCTCGACCGCGGCGGCCGCGCCGGTCTGCAGCGACCCCGGGCGGATCAACATCTGCGCCTGCAGGACCGGGTCACGGTCGCGCAGCGGGGTGGCGATGGGCAGCGCCAAGGCCTCGGCGCAGAACAGCGTGCCGTCGCCGGCCGCCGGGCGCACCAAGTCCGAGACCACGACGAACGGCCGCGCCAGCGCCCGGTAGAGCGGCCAGAGCGGGCAGCCTGCGCCGACGCGCGGCATGGGAAACGCCGGCAGCGGCTTGCGGTAGCCGAGCACGCCCGAGGCGTCGCAGGTGACCAGTCCCACGGGTTCCGCCAGGCGATCCGAAGGCATCGCCGCCAAGCGCCGCATCACCACGGCGACATCTGCGCCGAGGTCGTCGGCCAAGAGCACGGGGTCCGGCCCCAGCCGATCTACATACGCGGCGAGGCGGTCCATCGGCAGCGCGGCCGCGTCCGCCGCATAGCGCGCCAGTTCTACGTGCAGCACCGATCGCGCACCCGCCGAAAGGTCCGCGCCCATCTCCGCAAGCGCCTCCGCCGGCTCCGCGCCTTCTTCGAGCGCCGGGACGTGGTGACCCACAGCGTCCCAGGCCGCCTGAACCTCTTCCTGCGGGCTGCCGGTCTCGGACACCGCCTCGCCATCGGATTCGAGGTAGGCGACCAGCGCGCGCGACGTCTCGGCCAGCCGGGCGCTGTCCTCGTTGATGTTGCGGTGAAAGCGCGCCTGCCATTCCGGCGCGATCTCGCCCGGCTCGGCCAGGATCGCGGCGGTCGAGCGGATCGCGGTGACGGTCGTCAGCATCTCGTGCAGCGAGGTCGCCAGGTGCGGGTCGTGCGTCATCCGGTCGGTGAGCGTCTCCACGGTGCGCTCCAGCGCGGTCACGCGCGCCCGCGTCTCGGCCAGCAGGCGTGCCCAGCCGGGGAAGCGACCGGTGAACTCGTCGACGCGGTCGATTTCCGCCCCCGCATCGGGCGCGGCTCCGGCGGCCTCGCGCAGTCCGGCGATCAGCGCGGCGCCGGCGCCCTCGGCCAGCAGCGCGGCTTCGGTGTCCAGAAGCGCCGCGATGTCGACCAGCAGCTTGCCGCCGATTCTGCGGCGATTGTGTTCGATGAGGTTCAGGTACGAGGCAGAGATCCCGGCCGCGCGGGCCAGATCGGCCTGCCGCATGCCCTGCGCGATGCGCCTTTCGCGGATGCGCGAGCCGATCAGGGTTCCCCGGGCCATGACTTTCCTTACGTCATTTCAACGCGTTTCTGCGACGCAACATAAACGACTTTACAGCTCGCCGCGCGTTCCTTTTCAGATTTTGACAAAAAAAGCCTTGCATTGAAACCACTTGTTGCACGGTTTTCCTTTCTTTTGGCATGCTCTCTTTGCACCCTGTGCATGCCTTGCCGGATGGAGGAGTTCCGGCCTGGCGCTGAACCTGATTGGGAGGAATCCATGTCCAAGAGCAATCTGACGCGCCGCGGCGTGCTCAAGACCGGGGCCGTGGGCGGCGCCGGCCTGGCGCTGCCGACGATGTTCGCTTCGCGCGCCAACGCCTACACCAACGAGCCGACCGGAGACACCGTCACCCTGGGCTTCAACGTGCCCCAGACCGGCCCCTATGCCGACGAGGGCGCCGACGAGCTGCGCGCCTACGAACTGGCCGTCAAGCACCTCAACGGCGAGGGCGACGGCGGCATGATCAACACGTTCAGCTCGAACGCGCTCAAGGGCAACGGCATCCTGGGCAAGCGGGTCGAGTACGTGACCGGTGACACGCAGACCAAGTCCGACGCCGCCCGCGCATCCGCCCGCTCGATGATCGAGAAGGACGGCGCGATCATGATCACCGGCGGCTCGTCCTCGGGCGTCGCGGTGGCCGTGCAGGCGCTCTGCCAGGAGGCGGGCGTGATCTTCATGGCCGGCCTGACGCACTCGAACGACACCACCGGCAAGGACAAGCGGGCCAACGGCTTCCGCCACTTCTTCAACTCGTACATGTCCGGCGCGGCCCTCGCGCCCGTGCTCGAAGCCAACTACGGCAGCGACCGCAAGGCGTACCACCTGACCGCCGACTACAACTGGGGCTACACCACCGAGGAGGCGATCCGCTCGTCGACCGAGGCGATGGGCTGGGAAACCGTCGCGGCCGTCAAGACGCCGCTGACGCAGACCGACTTCTCGTCCTACATCGCGCCGGTCCTGCAATCGGGCGCCGACGTGCTGGTCCTGAACCACTACGGCGGGAACATGGTCAACTCGCTGACCAACGCCGTGCAGTTCGGCCTGCGTGAAGCGCAAGCCAACGGCAAGAACTTCGAGATCGTCGTGCCGCTCTACTCGCGCCTGATGGCTCGCGGTGCCGGCGACGCGGTGAAAGGCATCTTCGGCTCGACCAACTGGCACTGGTCGCTGCAGGACGAGGCTAGCCAGACCTTCGTGCGCTCCTTCGGCACGGAATACGGCTTCCCGCCCAGCCAGGCGGCGCATACCTGCTACGTGCAGACGCTGCTGTACGCCGATGCGTGCGAGCGTGCCGGCAGCTTCGAGCCCTGCGCTGTCGTCGAGGCGCTGGAAGGCTTCGAGTTCGACGGTCTCGGCAACGGCCCGACGCTGTACCGCGCCGAAGACCACCAGTGCTTCAAGGACGTCCTCGTGGTGCGCGGCAAGGAGAACCCGACCTCCGAGTTCGACCTCCTCGAGATCGTCGAGATCACGCCGGCCGACCAGGTCACCTACGCGCCCGACCACCCGCAATTCGCGGGCGGCGCCCTGGGGTCGTGCAACAACGGCGCCTGATCGCCGCCTCTGACAGCACCGACACGACCGGGCCGGCCCTTCTCAGGGGCCGGCCCGTACCGAACCGCATTTCCGATTCCGTCGGAGCACGCGGCACATCTGGACCTGGCGGGGTGAGGCCATGGACGCAATCATTCTTCAAATTCTCAATGGCCTGGACAAGGGCTCTGCCTATGCGCTGATCGCGCTGGGCCTGACGCTGATCTTCGGCACGCTGGGGGTCGTGAACTTCGCGCACGGCGCGCTGTTCATGATCGGCGCGTTCTGCGCGGTGACGCTGAGCCGGATCCTGAGCATGTCCTACACGGTGGTCGACGAGACGCGCACCGACTTCCTGGGCAACCCGATGCAGGTCGACGTGCCCTACGTCTACGGCATCTTCGGCGAAAGCGCCGGGCAGACCATCATCGACTGGGCCGTGCCGCTGGCGATCCTGTTCGCCATCCCGATCATGATCCTGATCGGCGTCGCGATGGAGCGCGGCCTGATCAAGCACTTCTACAAGCGCCCGCACGCCGACCAGATCCTGGTAACCTTCGGCCTGGCGATCGTGCTGCAGGAGATCATCAAGTACTACTTCGGCGCCAACCCGATCCCGACGCCGGCGCCGCCGGCCTTCACCGGCAGCTTCGATTTCGGCGTCCTGCTGGGCTTCGACGCGAACACGATCCTCTATCCCTACTGGCGCCTCGTGTACTTCATCTTCGCCGCGATCATCATCGGCGCGGTCTTCGCCTTCCTGCAGTTCACCACCTTCGGCATGGTGGTCCGCGCCGGCATGGCCGACCGCGAGACCGTGGGCCTGCTCGGCATCAACATCGACAAGCGCTTCACCATCATGTTCGGCCTCGCGGCCGCGGTGGCCGGCCTTGCGGGTGTCATGTACGGGCCGATCTACTCGCCGAACTACCACATGGGCATGGACTTCCTGGTCCTCAGCTTCGTGGTCGTCGTGGTGGGCGGCATGGGCTCGCTGCCCGGGGCCGTCGCGGCGGGGTTCCTGCTGGGCATCCTCGAAAGCTTCGCGTCCATGCGCGAGGTCATCAACATCATTCCAGGCATCAACCAGATCATCATCTATCTGGTCGCCATCATCATTCTGCTTGCACGTCCGCGGGGCCTCATGGGTCGCAAGGGCGTGATGGAGGACTGATCCCATGACCGATCAATCGCAAACGAGCGGAACCATCGCCCCCAAGAAGGCCTCCCGCCCCGGCGCGTCGGAAGCGGGTCGGTCGGGCGGGATGCTCGGGCTGGCGGGCAAGGATTTCCGGCTTCTGCTTCTGGTGACGGCGCTGACCATGCTGGCGCCGTTCATCCTGAACCCCTTCCCCGCCGACAGCGGCCTGGCGCAGTTCAACGCGGGCTATCCCGACCTGATGCAGCGCTTCGTGATCTACGGGATCTTCGCAATCGGCTTCAACATCCTGTTCGGCCTGACCGGCTACCTTTCCTTCGGCCACGCCGCCTTCCTCGGCGTCGGGTCCTATGCGGCGGTCTGGATGTTCAAGCTGGTAGGCATGAACGTGCTGCCCGCGATCGTGCTGTCGGTCGCCTGCGCCGGGCTCTTCGCGCTGCTGATCGGCTACATCACGCTGCGCCGGTCGGGCATCTACTTCTCGATCCTGACGCTGGCCTTCGCGCAGATGTGCTTTGCCCTCGCCTACTCGGTCCTCACGCCTCTGACCGGCGGCGAGACGGGCCTTCAGCTGGCGCTGGACGATCCGCGGATCCTGGGCGCGGCGCAGACCGCAAGCGGCAACATCCCGGTGCCCGGCCTCTTCGGCGTCGAGATGCGCGAAAGCGTCGACCTCGTGGTGGGCGGCTGGGCCTTCACCTTCAACGCGGGCTACTACTTCTGCGCGGTGGTGATGCTGCTGTCGTTCTACATGGCCATCCGGATCTTCCGGTCGCCCTTCGGCATGATGCTGCGCGCGATCAAGTCGAACCAGCAGCGGATGAAGTATACCGGCCTCAACCCCAAGCCCTACGCGCTCGCGGCCTTCGTGATCTCGGGCATGTATGCCGGTCTCGCCGGTGGCCTCATGGCCTCGATGGACCCGCTTGCAGGCGCCGAGCGGATGTTCTGGACCGCGAGCGGTGAGGTCGTGCTGATGACGATCCTGGGCGGCGCCGGCACGCTGATCGGGCCGGTCCTGGGCGCGGGTCTGATCAAGTACATGGAAAACATCCTGTCCAAGATCAACTCGGACATCCTGCACACCTGGTTCGCGTTCCTGCCCGACGGGCTCGAGGATTTCGTGATCACCATCATCTACCCGTTCATCGGCAAGGGCTGGCACCTGACGCTGGGCCTGATGTTCATGGCTGTCGTGATCTTCCTGCCCGGCGGCCTGGTCGAGGCCGGCCAGCGCATCGCCCGCGCGGTGCGCGGCAAGAAGACCGACGACACCGGTAACGCCAAGTCCGAACCCGCCGAATAAGGAGCGCATCCATGGGCATTCTCGAAGTCAAGGACGTGGGCAAGCGCTTCGGCGGGCTCCAGGCGTTGTCCGACGTCAACCTCAGCGTGGTGGAAAACACCTGCCACGCGATCATCGGCCCCAACGGGGCGGGCAAGTCCACCCTGCTGAACTGCCTGGTGGGCAAGCTTATCCCCGACACGGGCTCGGTGATGTTCGATGGCCAGTCCGTGCTGGGCCGGTCGCCGCACGAGATCAACCAGATGGGCATCAGCCGCGTGTTCCAGACGCCCGAGATCTTCGGCGATCTCAGCGTCATGGAAAACATCATGATCCCGCTGTTTGCCAAGCGCGACGGCGTGTTCCGCCTGC
>NZ_JBELMH010000030.1:15404-23439 GCF_042096055.1 Citreimonas sp.
ATGGAAAACATCATGATCCCGCTGTTTGCCAAGCGCGACGGCGTGTTCCGCCTGCGCGCCTATGAATCGGTGCGCGACGAGCACGACCTGCGCGAAGAGGCCGAGCGCATGCTCGACGAGGTCAACATGCTCGACAAGCGGCACGTGCACGCCGCCTCGATGAGCCGGGGCGACAAGCGGCGGCTCGAGATGGCCATGTGCCTGGTGCAGAAGCCCAAGCTGCTGCTGCTGGACGAACCGACCGCCGGCATGGCGCGGGCCGACACCAACAACACGATCGACCTGCTGCGCGAGATCAAGGAGAAGCGCAACATCACGATCGCGATCATCGAACACGACATGCACGTGGTGTTCAGCCTGGCCGACCGGATCACCGTGCTGGCGCAGGGCACCCCGCTGGTTGAGGACGTGCCCGAACGGATCAAGGGCCACCCCAAGGTGCAAGAGGCCTACCTGGGCGAGACCCAGACCGCCTGAGCCGGGCCGGCGCGCGCCGGCGGATCGAAACGCTGACCGGGCATCGCGCCCGAAGCCGATTGCAGAAGGACCCGTCCGATGAACACCCGTCCGGACTTTTCGAAGAACGCCAACCAAGCGTCCACCGCGCCGGCCTTCCTGTCGGTCTGGGACATGCACAGCTACTACGGCGAAAGCTACATCGTGCAGGGGATCAGCTTCAACGTGCACGAAGGCGAGATCGTCGCCCTTCTGGGCCGCAACGGCGCCGGCAAGACGACGACGTTGCGCTCGATCGCGCGGCTGGACAACCCGCAGGTCAACAAGGGCGAGATCTGGCTGGACCACCAGCCGCTTCACAACATGAAATCCTACGAGGCCGCCGTGGCGGGCCTCGGCCTCGTGCCCGAGGACCGGCGCATCATCCCCGGCCTCACGGTCGAGGAGAACCTCAAGCTCGCGCAGATCCAGCCGCCGGTCGGCTGGTCGATCCCGCGTCTCTACGAGCTGTTCCCCCGCCTCGGCGAACGCCGCAACCAGGAAGGCGTGACCCTGTCGGGCGGCGAGCAGCAGATGCTGTCGATCGCCCGCGCGCTGGCCCGCGACATCAAGCTGCTGCTGCTCGACGAACCCTACGAGGGGCTTGCCCCGGTCATCGTCGACGAGATCGAGAAGACGCTGCGCCTGATCAAGGAGCAGGGCATGACGACGATCCTGGTCGAGCAGAACGCGGTCCGCGCGCTGCAACTGGCCGACCGGGCGATCATACTCGACACCGGGTCGATCGCCTATGACGGCTCGGCCGCCGAAGTGCTCGAGAACGAAAGCCTGCGCGCGGAATACCTGGCGATCTGATCGAGGTTGCGGTCGGGCCGTCGCGCCGCCCGCACGGCCGGGTTGCCTTGGCGCGGCAGAACCGTAGCCTGTGCCGCGAAGTCATGAGCGAGACGGCACCGCCAGCGCGCACCGACGACGCGCCGGCGCTGCCATCAAGGAGGAGGAGAACCCCATGAAGGACAGCTATTCCCCACCCGACGAGATCGTGAAGAACGCCCACGTGGACGCCGCGCGCTACGACGCGCTCTACAAGCGCTCCGTCGAAGACCCCGAGGCGTTCTGGGCCGAGCAGGCCGAGCGGATCGACTGGTTCAGGAAGCCGACCGAGATCCAGAACACCGACTTCACGCTGGGCCAGGTCAGCATCGAATGGTTCCGCGACGGCACGCTGAACGTCGCTGCGAACTGCATCGACCGGCACCTCGAGAAACGCGCCGACCAGACGGCGATCATCTGGGAACCGGACGATCCGAACGAGTCCGCGCAGCACATCACCTACCGGCAGCTGCACGACGAAACCTGCCGCATGGCGAACGTGCTCAAGGACCTGGGCGTCGGCCGCGGCGACCGGGTCGTGCTGTACCTTCCGATGATTCCGGAGGCGGCGTACGCCATGCTGGCCTGCGCCCGGATCGGCGCGATCCACTCGGTCGTCTTCGCCGGCTTCTCGCCCGACGCACTGGGGCAGCGGATCAACGGCTGCAACGCCAAGGTGCTGATCACCTCGGACGAATCTCCGCGCGGCGGCAAGAAGACGCTGCTGAAGGCGAACGCGGACAAGGCGCTGCTGCACTGCGACGACAGCGTCAAATGCCTGGTGGTCAAGCGCACCGGAGGCCAGACCACCTGGGTCGGGGACCGCGACTTCGACTACCGCGCGCTGGCGGCGGAGGCGTCCACCACCTGCGAGCCCGAGGAGATGAACGCCGAGGATCCGCTGTTCATCCTTTACACCTCCGGCTCGACCGGACAGCCCAAGGGTGTGGTGCACACGTCTGGCGGCTATCTGACCTACGCCGCGCTGACGCACGAGGTGACGTTCGACTACCACGACGGCGACGTCTACTGGTGCACGGCGGACGTGGGCTGGGTCACCGGGCACAGCTACATCGTCTACGGCCCGCTCGCCAACGGCGCGACCACCCTGATGTTCGAGGGCGTGCCGACCTATCCCGACGCCAGCCGCTTCTGGCAGGTCTGCGAGAAGCACAAGGTCGCGCAGTTCTACACCGCGCCCACCGCGATCCGGGCGCTGATGGGCCAGGGCAACGACTTCGTCACCAAGTGCGACCTGTCGTCCCTGCGTATCCTCGGCTCCGTGGGCGAGCCGATCAACCCCGAGGCCTGGACCTGGTACAACGACGTGGTGGGCGGCGGCCGCTGCCCGATCGTCGACACCTGGTGGCAGACCGAGACGGGCGGCCACCTGATGACCCCCCTGCCCGGCGCGCACGCGACCAAGCCCGGCGCCGCGATGAAGCCGTTCTTCGGCGTGCGTCCCGTGGTGCTCGACCCGACCTCGGGCGAGGAAATCCACGACAGCCCGGCCGAGGGCGTGCTGGCGATCGCCGACAGCTGGCCCGGCCAGATGCGCACCGTCTGGGGGGATCACAAGCGCTTCGAGAAGACGTATTTCTCGGACTACAAGGGCTATTACTTCTCGGGTGACGGCTGCAAGCGCGACAAGGACGGCGATTGCTGGATCACCGGTCGCGTCGACGACGTGATCAACGTCTCGGGCCACCGCATGGGCACGGCCGAGGTCGAATCGGCGCTGGTGGCGCACGAAAAGGTCGCCGAGGCCGCCGTCGTGGGCTACCCGCACAAGGTGAAGGGTCAGGGCATCTACTGCTACGTGACGCTGATGAACGGGATCGAGCCGAGCGACGACCTCAAGAAGGAGCTGCGCGACTGGGTCCGTGGCGAGATCGGTCCGATCGCGTCGCCAGACCTGATCCAGTGGGCGCCGGGCCTGCCCAAGACGCGTTCGGGCAAGATCATGCGCCGCATCCTGCGCAAGATCGCCGAGGACGATTTCGGCGCGCTCGGCGACACCTCGACGCTGGCCGATCCAGGCGTGGTCGACGACCTGATCGAGAACCGGATGAACAAAGGCTAGGACGCGCGCAAGCACGGTCACGAAGGGCGGGTGCCACGGCGCCCGCCCTTTTTTCGTGGTCCCGCCGCGCCCGGCATGGGGGCGACGTTAACCAGTCGTTACGAAGGCGCTACGTCAGGCCACCATACTGCGCTATATTTTATGAACGTTGGGGCATTCATCATGGAGGACGCCATGCAGTTCTCGATAACGACGCTTTCGATGGCACCGATGATCACCGGTCACCCGCTTGGCCTGCCCGAGGGCAAGCGCACGACCAAGTCCCCGCTGGAGATCAAGCCGATCACCAAGCGCGGAGACGTCGACACCGCCGTCGCCAACGCCCGCACCCCGGCCGAATTCCGCCGCGCCGTGTCCGGCAAGCCCGAGCACGATCGGGCCGCGCCGCCGTCGATGCTGCAGATCCGCATCTCGCAGCTTCTGGCCGAGGAGATAGCCCCGCCACAGCCCGGTGAGGTCCGCGAGAACGCCGCCAGGGACCAGCCGAAGGATCCGGCCGTCACCGACGCCCCCGCGCGCGAGGCCGAGCCGGCCGTGCCCGAGGTCACCCCCGCACTCGCACAGCCCGCCCGCGCCTACCCGGCTTTGCCCGACATCGCCGTTCCGCAGCTGGACAAGGCCACCTAGCCCCGCGCGCTTTCCTGCCTGCATCGCTTTTCATGTGCGACATCCTGCCCTATAAGCGTGGCGCTGGTGCCGGACGCGCAGACGTACCCGGGCCGCAGAGGAACGGGCGAGGAACGGATGAGCAAAGAAAAGCATGACGCAGACGTGGCCTTCATCAAGGCACTGGCGGAACTGCTGCGCGAGAACGACCTGACGGAGCTTCAGGTCAAACGCGATTACGCCGAGGATGACAGCCTCAACGTGCGGGTCAGCCGCCATCACCCGGCGCCTGTCCAGGCGCAGCAGAGCATGGCCGCGCCGCAGCCGCAGGCCTATGCCGCCCCCGCGCCTCGGGCCGAGGCCGCCGCGCCCGACATGCCCGAAGATCCCGCCGCGCATCCCGGCGCGGTGACCTCGCCGATGGTCGGCACGGTCTACATGCAGGCCGAACCGGGCGCCGCCCCGTTCATCGCCGTGGGCCAACCGGTCAAGGAAGGCGATACGCTGCTCATCGTGGAGGCGATGAAGACGATGAACCACATTCCCGCGCCGCGCTCGGGCACCGTCAAGCGCATCCTGGTCGAGGACGGCGCACCGGTCGAATACGGCGCCCCGCTCGTCATCCTGGAATGAGCGCGCCCATGTTCGACAAGATCCTGATCGCCAACCGCGGCGAGATCGCGCTGCGCGTGGTCCGCGCCTGCCGCGAGATGGGCATCGCCAGTGTCGCGGTGCATTCCACCGCCGATGCCGACGCGATGCACGTGCGCATGGCCGACGAATCCATCTGCATCGGCCCCGCGCCATCGACGCAAAGCTACCTTGCGATGCCGGCCATCATCTCGGCCTGCGAGGTCACCGGCGCGCAGGCGATCCATCCCGGCTACGGCTTCCTGTCGGAAAACGCGCGCTTCGTGCAGATCGTCGAGGATCACGGCTTGACCTTCATCGGCCCCTCGGCCGAGCATATCAGCCTGATGGGCGACAAGATCACCGCCAAGGACACCGCCGCCCGCCTGGGCATCCCGGTGGTGCCCGGCTCGCCCGGCGGCGTCGCGACCCTCGACGAGGCCAAGCGCATCGGCGCCGATTTCGGCTATCCGGTGATCATCAAGGCCACCGCCGGTGGCGGCGGACGCGGCATGAAGGTCGCCCGGAACGAGGACGAGATGGAGCGCGCCTTCCACACCGCGCGGTCCGAGGCGCTCGCGGCCTTCGGCAACGACGAGGTCTACATCGAGAAGTACCTCCAGAAGCCGCGCCACATCGAGATCCAGGTCTTCGGCGACGGCCAGGGCGGTGGCGTGCACCTGGGCGAGCGCGACTGCTCGCTGCAGCGGCGCCACCAGAAGGTCTTCGAGGAAGCGCCCGGCCCCGCCATCACCCCCGAGGAACGCGCCCGCATCGGCAAGATCTGCGCCGATGCGGTCGCCGAGATGGGCTATCGCGGCGCCGGCACGATCGAGTTCCTCTACGAGGACGGCGAGTTCTTCTTCATCGAGATGAACACCCGTCTGCAGGTCGAACACCCGGTGACCGAGGCGATCTTCGGCGTCGACCTTGTGCGCGAACAGATCCGCGTCGCGTCCGGCATGCCGCTGTCGTTCACCCAGGACGACCTGACGATCAACGGCCACGCGATCGAGGTCCGCATCAACGCCGAGAAACTGCCGACCTTCTCGCCCTCGCCGGGCAAGATCACGCAGTACCACGCGCCCGGCGGCCTTGGCGTGCGCATGGACAGCGCGCTTTACGACGGCTACCGGATCCCGCCCTACTACGACAGCCTGATCGGCAAGCTGATCGTGCACGGCCGCGACCGCCCCGAGGCGCTGGCGCGGCTGAACCGCGCCCTGGGCGAGTTGATCGTCGATGGCGTCGACACCACCGTGCCGCTCTTCCATGCGCTGCTGCAGGAACGCGACATCCACACCGGCGATTACACGATCCACTGGCTGGAAAAGTGGCTGGAGGCCGGCGGGCTGGCGCAGTAGCGTCGGCCACATGATCCCCGCTCCGACCGACCGCAACCGCTGTGCGCGGCGCCTGGCTGGCGCCGCCGCCTCGCCATGAGTGCGGTCACGCCGGAATTGCTGCTGCACGCCTATCGCAGCGGTATCTTCCCCATGGCCGAGCGGCACGACGACCCCGAGATCTTCTGGGTCGATCCCCGCCGCCGCGGGATCATTCCGCTGGACGGGTTCCGCATCTCGCGCAGCCTGGCGCGGCGGCTGCGGCGCAACGACTACACCGTGACGCTGAACCGCGCGTTCGAGGACGTGGTCGATGCCTGCGCCGACCGGTCCGAGACCTGGATCAACGACGAAATCCGCAGCCTATACACCCGGCTGCACCACCAGGGCCACGCGCACTCGCTCGAGGTCCGGATCGACGGCGCGCTGGCCGGCGGCGTCTACGGTGTCTGCATCGGCGGATGCTATTGCGGCGAGTCCATGTTCTCGCGCCAGCGAGACGGCTCGAAGATCGCGCTGGCGTGGCTGGTGGACCTGCTGCGCCGCGCGGGCTTCAGCCTGTTCGATACGCAGTTCCTGACGCCGCACCTCGCCTCGCTCGGCGGGGTCGAGGTCACCCGCGCCACCTATCGCCGTCTGCTGGCCGAGGCGGTCGACAGCCCCGCCGACCTGCTATCGGTGCCGCTGGCGGTGTCCGGTCAGGACGTGGTGCAGCGCAATACCCAGACGTCGTAGCGCTGGTGGTCCAGCGGGTTGAGCGCGGGAGACGCGGCGATCATCCAGCCGCGGAACACCGGCTGCGCCACGCCGGCCTCACGGATGGTGAGGAAGGCGTAGGCGTTGCCCGCCGGGTCGTCCTCGGGGTAGCGGCACTCGCCCAGCACGATCTCGATCCGGCCGAACGCCGTGCTGTCGCCGGCCTGCAGCGTCATGTCGTCCACCGTGGCGTTGAGCTTGTCGAGGCCGCGCAGGACCGCGCCGGTGCCGGTGACGACGGTTTCCTCCTGCTGGGCGGTGGCGGCGGAGGCCATCAGCGCCAGCGCGAGGAGAGGGGCGCGCATCATTCGCCGTTCCCGCCCACGAAGGCCATCAGAAGCGAGATCAGGCTGACCGCGCCCTGCGTGTCGACGATCTCGTCGCCGGCGGCGTAGAAGAAGGGCGAGCCGCCGGGGCTGAGCTCGACGTAGTTGCCGCCCAGCAGCCCCTCGGAGGCGATCACGGCGGCGCTGTCGTCGGGCACGAGGATGTCGTCGCGGATCTGGACGGTGGTGTCGGCGCGGTAGGTCTCGGGGTTGAGGGCGATGTCGGTGACGGTGCCTACCTTGACGCCGGCCATGCGCACGTCCGTGCCGACCGCCACGCCCTCGAGCGAGCGGAACGAGGCGTGCAGGTCGTACCCCGCCGGCCCGGTCGACAGGCCGGTCGCTTGCATCGCGTACAGCCCGAACCCGAGGGCGCCTGCCAGGACGAGGCCCCCGACCAGCACCTCGGTCTTGGAATGGCTCATTCGGGGCTCCAGGCTTCGTAATCGCGGCGCTCGGACGGGTTCTCGCGGCGGATCGAGCCGGCGGGCGCGTAGGCCAGCGCGGTGCCTGTCAGGTTCTCGCGGTGGGGCTTTTCCCAGGTCTTGTGAACCATCGGCCGGTCCGAGGGCGGCTCGGCGTAGGTGTGGTGCAGCCAGCCGTGCCAGTCGGGGCTGACGCGGCTTGCCTCGGCCTCACCGTTGAAGATCACCCAGCGACGCTTGGCGTCCTTGGTCTGGTAGAAGATGTTGCCCTGGTCGTCCTGGCCCACCTTCACGCCGTAGCGCCAGGTGTGGAACTGGGTGTTGAGCGTCTGGCCGTTCCACCAGGTGACGGCGCGCAGAAGGGTGTTGAGGATGCCCATGGACGACTCCGGTTGTTCGTGCCCCGGGTTTAGTCCAGCGGCGATGAGAGGTCCAGTGTCGCGGGCATGGTGGGTGACCGGGCGGGCGGCGCCGGCGGAAGGCCGCGCGGGCGTGGGACGGGCGGGTGTCCCACGATGGGACACGTTGGCGCCCTAG
>NZ_JBELMH010000030.1:23539-35311 GCF_042096055.1 Citreimonas sp.
TAGATCATCAGCGGCTTGGCGTCCGCGTTGACGACCTCGTCGTTGACCACGACCTCGGTCACGTCGTCCATGCCCGGCAGGTCGAACATCGTATCGAGCAGGATGCCCTCGAGGATCGAGCGCAGGCCGCGCGCGCCGGTCTTGCGGGCGATCGCCTTCTTGGCGATGGCCGCCAGCGCGTCGTCGGTGAAGGATAGGTCGGCGTCCTCCATCTCGAACAGGCGCTGGTACTGCTTGACCAGGGCGTTCTTGGGCTGGGTCAGGATGGTGACCAGCGCGTCCTCGTCCAGATCCTCGAGCGTGGCGACGACCGGCAGGCGGCCGACGAATTCCGGGATCAGGCCGAACTTCAGCAGGTCCTCGGGCTCGAGCGCGCGGAACGTCTCGCCGATGCCCTGCATGCTTTCGTCGCGCACGTCCGCGCCGAAGCCCATGGCACTGCCCTTGCCGCGCTGCTTGATGATCCGGTCGAGACCGGCGAACGCGCCGCCGCAGATGAACAGGATGTTGGTCGTGTCCACCTGCAGGAATTCCTGCTGCGGATGCTTGCGGCCGCCCTGCGGCGGCACGGAGGCGACGGTGCCTTCCATCAGCTTGAGCAGCGCCTGCTGGACGCCCTCGCCCGACACGTCGCGGGTGATCGAGGGGTTTTCCGACTTGCGCGTGATCTTGTCGACCTCGTCGATGTAGACGATGCCGCGCTGCGCGCGCTCGACGTTGTATTCGGACGCCTGCAGCAGCTTGAGGATGATGTTCTCGACATCCTCGCCCACGTAACCGGCCTCGGTCAGGGTGGTGGCGTCGGCCATGGTGAACGGCACGTCGAGGATGCGCGCCAGCGTCTGCGCCAGCAGCGTCTTGCCGCAGCCCGTGGGGCCGATCAGCAGGATGTTGGATTTCGCCAGCTCGATGTCCGACCCCTTGGAGGCGTGGTTGAGCCGCTTGTAGTGGTTGTGCACGGCGACCGAGAGCACGCGCTTGGCCTTCTCCTGGCCGATCACGTAATCGTCGAGGACCTGGCAGATCTCTTGCGGGGTGGGCACCCCTTCCGAGGATTTCAGACCCGCGCCGCGGGTTTCCTCGCGGATGATGTCCATGCACAGCTCGACGCACTCGTCGCAGATGAACACCGTGGGGCCGGCGATCAGTTTGCGGACCTCGTGCTGGCTTTTGCCGCAGAAGCTGCAATAGAGGGTGTTCTTGCTGTCACCGCCTGAATTCGTCGCCATTCTGAACCTTTCTCCGCCGCCTTGCGATCCGCGGCGGACCACCGTTTGGCACGCCGCATCGCCGTGGCGGCCAGTGTCCCGTCAGCTTAGGTCAGCCCAAACTGACGGGCAATGCGAAATTCCGACGCCGCGCCGGCTGACGCGGCGGCGGGGTGTCACTTGTCTTTCGTCTTGTCCTCGGCCTTGCCGCGGTTCTCGACGATCTCGTCGATCAGGCCCCATTCCTTGGCGGCCTCGGGCGACATGAAGTTGTCGCGCTCAAGCGCGCGCTCGACCGTCTCGTAATCCTGGCCGGTGTGGTGCACGTAGATCTCGTTCAGGCGCCGCTTGAGCTTCAGCGTCTCCTCGGCGTGGATCATGATATCGGTCGCCTGGCCCTGGTAGCCGCCCGAGGGCTGGTGGACCATGATCCGACTGTTGGGCAGCGAGAAGCGCATCTTCGGCTCGCCCCCGGCGAGCAGCAGCGAGCCCATCGAGGCCGCCTGGCCGATGACCAGCGTGCTGACCTTGGGCTTGATGTACTGCATCGTGTCGTAGATCGACAGGCCCGACGTCACCACGCCGCCGGGGCTGTTGATGTACATCGAGATCTCTTTCGACGGGTTCTCGGCCTCGAGGTGGAGCAGCTGGGCGACGATCAGCGACGACATGCCGTCGTGCACCGGGCCGTTGAGGAAGATGATCCGTTCCTTCAGCAGCCGCGAGAAGATGTCGTAGGCGCGTTCGCCCCGGCTGGTCTGTTCGACCACCATCGGCACCAGCGTGTTCATGTAGGTCTCGAAGGGGTCTGTCATGTGCGACTGCCTGCTTTCTGCTTTTCGTGAAACGTCGTCCCGGTCCACGCGTATAATGCGCGGGTTACCGGAGTCTTAGTGTCGCCCCCCAGCACCCGCAAGGGGCGCAGGGAAAAACGCGACGACCGGGCGCGGGGCGTGCGGGCGGCGTGCCGGTTTCGGCGGCTGCGGCCCGCGTCAGAGCGCCGGCGCGGGCTCGTCGCCGGGAAGCGGCCCGTCGGGGCGGCGCCGGGCGAGCACGACGGCGCGCGGCTCCCACTGGTAGGAGTCGTCTTCCAGCACCGGCGACCAGTAGAGCCGTCCGCCGTTGCGCCACGGGTCGATCACCAGGCCCTCGTTCATGCCCTCGCCGCGGGCCGAGATAATGACGGTCGAGTGTTCCAGCCGCAGCGGCGGCTGCGAGATCGCGCGGTGCAGGTCCAGCGTCTCGAAGCCCTCGGCGCGCAGGCGCTTCTCCATGTCCTCGGCCCAGTGCCAGCACAGGCCGCGCGGGCGCAGGCCGGCGTTGACCTTCATGTTGTGGATCACCGGCGGGTCCGAGATGCCGTACTGCACCGCGAGGTCGAGCGGGTGCAGGTACGAGATCCGGGCGGCGCGGGCGGCCTCCTCGGGGTCGACCGAGGGGTCGAGCGCGCGGATGGCGCCGGCGAGCTCGGCGATGTTGGCGGCGTCGGGGCGCGGCAGGTCCTGCGGCGCGGGCGCACAGGCAGAAACCAGCGCCGCCCCGAGGACGAGGCAGGCGGCACGCAGCGTGTTGAGCGGAAGAAGAGCGATCATGCGCGCTGGTTATCCCAGCCGCCGGGCAGTGTCGAGACGGTCGGTTCTAGACCGCGGTGGCGTCGTCCGCCGGGCATGCGGCGGTGCAGGCGGGGGGCGACGCCGGGCCGGCGTCGGGCGCGGTCTGCGAACCGGCCTGGCGCGGGATCAGGCCCAGCGCCGCGGCAAGGGCGAGGCCGCTTGCGAGGACGACGATCTGCTTGCGAAAGGTCATGGCCGGCCTCCTGCCTTTGGGGGTGTGGAGGAAGCATGCGCCCGCGCAATCCATCTGCATAGTCCGCTTTTACGCGCAGTTTGAGTAAACCCGCGCCATGGGCGGAATCCTGCCCCGGGAGGGCGGGGATGCGGCCGCCTGGCGGCGGCCGCGATGGTCACTCGACGCTGTCGAGATAGGCGATCAGCGCCTCGACGTCCTGCGGGTCCCGCAGCCCGGCGAAGGCCATCTTGGTGCCGGGCACGGTGCCGCGCGGGTCGGTCAGGAACTGCGCCAGCGTGTCGTGGTCCCAGGTGCCGCCCATGTCCGTCATCGCGCCGGAATAGCGGAAGTCCTCGACGCCGCCGACCGCGCGGCCGAGGATGTCGTTGAGGTGCGGGCCCATGCGGTTCTGCGCACCCTCGCCCACCTGGTGGCAGGCGCGGCACTGGCGGAACACGGCCTCGCCGGCGGCGACCAGCTCGGGGTCGGGATCGGTCGCCTCGGCGGTGTCCTCGGCGGGGGCCTCCTGCGCGGCGTCGGGCGCCTCGGTCGCGATGGCGGCCTCGGTCCCGGTCATGGGTTCGTCGCCGGTCGGATCGTCCGGGGTCACGTCGAGCACGGTGGCCCGCATGGTGATCTCGACGTCGTCCTTGCAGCCCTCCATGCAGGGCTCGGTCCGCCACTGCGGGTACTCGGTCTCGGGACGGTCGTCGACGATGAAGCCGCCCTCGTTGGGCATCTCGACCTCGGCGAACGTTTCGGGCGAGAGCACGAAGTCGTCCTCGACCAGGAAGTTCGAGTAGAGGATGTAGGCGGTGATCGCGTAGACCTCGTCCGGGGTCAGGCTTTGCGCGTTGCCGAAGGGCATCGAGCGGTGGACGTAGTCCCACACGGTCGACAGGTACGGCCAGTACGAGCCCACCGTCTTGACCGGGTCGGCGTTGGCCAGCGTGCCGTCGCCGCCGGCGAGCTTGGGCCAGTTGCCCACGCCCTCTGCGAAGTCGCCGTGGCAGGCGGCGCATTTCTCGACGAAGACCTCTTCGCCGGTCATCACGTCGCCCGAGCCCTCGGGCAGGCCGGTGCCGTCGGGTGTGACGTCGACGTTCCAGGCGGCGACCTCCTGCGGCAGGGCCTCGCGCCCCAGGCCAAAGCGGGTGGCGCCGCCCTCGTCCGCATGCGCGGCGGCGACGAGACCGCCCAGCGGCGCCGCATCGGCGACCGGGGCCGGGTCGGGGATCGGCAGCGCGGCCAGCACGCGCGGGCTGACGGGCATGGGGGCGATGTTGCGGTCGGCGAAATTCGCGGCGGCGGTGAACGTCAGCGCGATACCGACGGCGGTTGCGGCGTAGAGCTTACGAGACTTCGACATTTTCGGCCTTCCCGTCCGGCGTGACATGCCAGGTCTGGATGCAGTTGTTGTGATAGATCGAGTTCAGCCCCCGCACCGCGCGCAGCTGCGCCTTGGTGGGCTGGACGTACCCGGTTTCGTCCATGGCGCGCGATTGCAGCAGCATCTCGGAGCCGTCCCAGTCGGTGTCGAGGTAGAAGCGCGTCAGCGCCTTGTCCTCGCCCTCCTTGGCCAGGCGCGCGGTCTCCCACGTCTTGCCGCCGTCCTTGGAGACGTCGACGCGGGTGATGCGGCCGTGGCCCGACCAGGCCATGCCGGTGATGACCAGCGGGCCGGGGCCGTGGGTGATCGGCGCCTGCGGGCTGGGCGAGGTGACGACGGATTTCGCGTCCATCACCCAGGTCCATTTGCGCGCGGTGCCGTCGTCCAGCACGTCGGTGTATTTCGACGTCTCCTCGCGGCTTTCGACGGGGCGGTCCATGACCTCGATCCGGCGCAGCCACTTGATCCACATGTTGCCTTCCCAGCCCGGCACCACGAGGCGGACGGGATAGCCGTGCTCTTTCCGCAGAGCCTCGCCGTTGGCCTTGAAGGCGACCAGCACGTCGTCCAGCGCCTTGTCCATCGGGATCGACCGGCCGTTCGAGGAGGCGTCGGCGCCCTCGACGTAGATCCACTTGTCGGCGAGGTCGCCGGCCGCATCGAGCCCGGCCTCGGCCAGGATCGTGCGCAGCGGCACGCCGGTATATTCCATGTTGTGAATCATGCCGTGGGTGAACTGCGCGCCGTTCAGCTGCGCGCCCGCCCATTCCATGCCGGTGTTGGCCGCGCATTCCAGGAAGTAGACGTGGTTCTCGCGCGGGAAGCGTTCGAGATCGGCGTAGGTGAAGACCAGCGGCCGGTCGACGAGGCCGTTGACCATCAGGCGGTAATCCTGCTTGGCCAGCTCGATCGCGCCGGAATGGTGCCGCTCGAACGCGCAGCCCTGCGGGGTGATCGTGCCGTCGAGCGCGTGGATCGGCGTGAAGTTGATGCTGCTGATCGTGTCGGCGGTCAGCCATTCCACGTTGCGGCGGATGACGTCGTCCTCGAACCGGATCGGCAGGCCGTAGGGATGCGCGTCCACCGGGTCGCCGAAGCCCGAGGCCCAGGGCTGCACCTCGGTGATGAGCGGATCGGGGGTCTGCGCGCGCGCCGCTCCGGCGGCCACCGCCCCGGCGCCCAATGCCGCGGCGCTGGTCAGGAACTGACGGCGCGAGGTGCCTTTCGTGTCCATGGTCATGCTGGTCTCCTTGATCGGCGGCGTCAGCGGTCCGCGACCTCGACGGTGGTGTTGTCGGGCACGGTGACGGTGCCCTGCTTGCGGATGTGGCTTTCGACCACGTCCCAGATCGGCGGCCCCTCGGTGCCCTCGTTCACGCTGGCCCAGCCGGCGACGACGTAAGCGCGCGCGGGGTCGATCGGCTCTCCGGTGGCGAGCATGGTCATCTCGCTGATGCGCTCGCCCTGCGGCTTCGAGATGTCGATGCGGTAGCCGAGGCCGCCGGTGCGGACCATGTCGCCGCCCTGCTGGTAGTAGGCGTCGGGGTTGAAGATGTTGTCGGCCACGTCCTCGAGCACGACCTTGAGGAACTCGCCGGTCATCTCGGTGCGGTAGGCCTCGGGGTAGGTCATCGATGTGACGTTCCAGATGTCCTCGCGCGTGATGTCCTGGCCGGGGATCAGCGACGGGCCCCAGCGCACGCCGGGCGACAGCGCGATCTCGGCGTCGCGTTCGGACAGCAGCGCCTGGCAGATCAGGTCGTCCCACGAGCCGTTGAAGTTGCCGCGCCGGTAGAGCAGCGTGTCGGTCTGGCCGATCACCTCGGACAGCTCGGCCTCGAACGGCGCGCGCTGCTCGGCGACGAGCGCGGTCATCTCGGGGTCGGGCGCGATCACGTCCGAGAAGATCGGGATCAGCTTGTGCCGGAAGCCCATCATGCGGCCGTCGCTGACGTCGAGGTCGACGCGGCTGAGGAACTTGCCGTTCGATCCGCTGGCCACGACGATCGTGTCGCCGACCAGCACCGGTTCGGGCAGCGCGTCGTGGGTGTGGCCCGACAGGATCACGTCGATGCCGTCGACGATGCCCGCCATCTTCTTGTCCACGTCGAAGCCGTTGTGGCTGAGCACCACGACCAGCCCGGCGCCCTGGGCGCGCGCCTCGTCGACGATCATCTGCATGTTCTCGTCGCGGATGCCGAAGCTGTAATCGGGGAACATCCAGCCCGGGTTGGCGATCGGCATGTAGGGGAAGGCCTGGCCGATCACGGCGATCTTGGCACCGCCGCGCTCGAAGAACTGGTACGGCTTGAAGTGCTCGGCGGGCTCGTCCCACATGGCGTCGAAGATGTTCTGGCCGAGCGCCGCGAAGGGCAGCCCCTCGACGATCTCGCGCACGCGGTCCTGGCCCAGGGTGAATTCCCAGTGGAAGGTCATCGCGTCGGGGCGCAGGCCGTTCATGGCGTTGACCATGTCCTGCCCGGCGGTGTGGTAGCAGGTGTAGCTGCCGTGCCAGGTGTCGCCGCCGTCGAGCAGCAGCGCGTCGGGCCGGTCGGCGCGGATGGCGTTCACCACGGTGGCAATGCGGTCGAGCCCGCCCATGCGGCCGTAGGCGCGGGCCAGCGCGGTGAAGTCGCCCGACGACAGCGCGTAATGCGACGGCGAGCCGTCCTCGATCCCGTAGAAGCGGCGGAACTCGGCCCCGGTCAGGTGCGGCACCTCGCCCCGGTTCGGGCCGACGCCGAAATTGACCGACGGTTCGCGGAAGTAGATCGGCACCAGCTGGGCGTGGATGTCCGTCAGGTGCATCAGCGTGACGTTGCCGAAGGTGTCGAACTCCAGCAGCTGGTCCTGCGTCAGCGCCTGCTGCGCCGCCAGCCGCGACCAGTTGCCGAAGCCCGAGGCCCCGACGATCGCCGAAGCCGCCATCGAGGCCTGGAGGAAATCGCGTCTGGAGATCATCGAAACATCCTTGGATTGAGGTCACACATGCGCATGTGTGAATGGATTAGCGGCGAAAAACCCCGCGCGGAACCCCGCGCGGGGCATGGATCAGTTGCGGACCGAGGGACCCTCGACCGACAGGCCGTTGCCGCGCGACTTCACGTAGAGCTCCAGCGCGACGAACTCGGGCGAGCCGACGTCGAACGTCTCGGCGCGGGTGTCGCGCACGCAGCCCTTGAAGCGCGAATGCGCGCCGTTGAGCTTGGCGTTCTTCAGGCGGTAGACCGGGAAGCCGTTGATCTGGCCCTGGCTGAGGTGATCGGCGCGGATGTAGTTGCCGTAGTTTTCCTCGTGGCAGGACGCGCAGGCCAGTTCGAGCTGGCCGTAGCGGGTGTAGTAGATGTCCTTGCCCTTCTCCCAGGTCTCGGCGGCGGGGCCGTCGATCGCCACGTCCACGGGCATGCCGCGCGACTGCGAGGCGATCATCGCCTCCATGTTGATCGCTTCCGCGGAATCGTACTTCCACGGCTCGGCGCCCATGCGGTTCACGCGGCAGTCGTTGATCTGCATCTGCACGGTCTGGACCTCGCCCGCGTCGGCGTCCCACTTGGGATAGGTAGCCGCGACGCCGCGCATGCTTTCGGCGGGATCGTTGTGGCAATCGGCGCAGGACTGGCCGGCATCGCCCTCGGCGGTGTTCCAAGCGTCCATCGCCTGGTCGACGAAGATCATGCCCTGGTTCTCGAAGTCGTCGGTCTGCAGCTGCTGCGTCTCGTCCGAGCGGAAGTGCCAGCCCGAGATGACCTGGTCGATGCCGGTGCCTTCCAGGTGCGCCGGCGCGTCCGCCTTCGTCGTCATCTCGGTCTCGCCGTTGAGCACGAGCGTGTCGTCGTCGGCCCCGCCGGCGAAGGCGGCTGGCGCGACGAGAAGCGCGGCCATGGCCGTCAGTGCCTTGAATTTCATGCTTTTCCCTCCCTGAAGCCCCTGCCCCGCGTGATCGCGAGGCAGGGTTGCGGCGATCAGCCGACCGTGATCTCGGCGCTGTCCTCGTAGACCGAGCCGTCGTCGTCGTACCAGGTGAACTGGAACGTGCCGGATTCGGGCACCTTGGCCTCGAACTCGAAATACGGGTTGGTCGAGATCGCGGGCTCCATCTTCACGTCCAGCACGGTCTCGTCGTTGAACGTGACGTGGAAGCGGTTGATGATCGAGCGCGGGATCGTGTTGCCGTCGCTGTCCTTGCGCTGCCCCGATTCCATCTGGTGCGAGATCAGCGTCTTGATCGTCACGGCCTCGCCGGCGGATGCCGAGCTGGGGACCTTGACGCGGGGGCGTACTCCGGATGCCATCTGGTGTCTCTCCTCTGCCTCAGCCGCCGCAGCCGCCGATGGTGACTTTCACGGTCTTGGACGTGCGCGCGAAGCTGCCATCGGCCATCTGGGCGATGGCGATGATGTCCTGCGTGCCGGCCAGGCGGATGCGGGTCGCCGCGCGATGCGCGCCCGCCAGCGGACCGAAGTTGAACGTGGCCACGGGCGGCGTCGGGTTGCCGGCCGCCAGGACCATGATCGCGGACGCGCCCTCGGCGGCGACCTCGATCGGAACGGTGTTGCCGTTCTCGGCGATCTCGGGCGCGGTCAGCTCGACCCCGCCCTCGGTCACCTCGGCGCCGCCGGTGAACTCGGCGACGAAATCCTCGACCGCGGCATGGGCGCGGAAGGGCAGCACGGTGACCAGCGCGGCCCCGGCCCCGAGGGCCAGCGTTTCGCGTCGTGTGAATTGCATGCGTCTTCTCCTTTCGTGTCGGGCGTCAGCTGCCCTGGAGCGTCATCAGGAAGGCGACGACATCCTCGATTTCCTGGGCGGTCAGGATCGGGTCCAGCTCGCCCTCTGCGGCGGTGCCGGTATAGCCGTCGCCGGGACGGATGAAACCGGTGGTCTTGTAGAACGCCGGCATGACCGTCCCGGGGAAGGTCTGCTTGGCGTTGGCGACGATGCCGCGCAGTTCCTCGGGGGTGCGGTAGCTGCCCACGGCGTCGAGCGGCGGGCCGACCTCGCCGTGGAACGGCGCGTCGTCGAGCTGCGAGACTGCGTGGCAGGCCAGGCAGTTGCCCTTGCCGCGCGCGATCATCAGGGCGCGGCCGTTCTCGGGGTCGCCGGGCTGGCCCGACAGCGACGTGTCGATCGCGCCGTATTCGCCGTACGACACCTGCGTCGGCGCGACCATCTCGGCGGCGGCGATGCCCGCCGACAATGCCGTCGCGGCGACCGCCATCGTGATTGCTGTAAGCCTCATGTCTCCTCCCCTGCGCGTGGCGACCCGCGAGACGGGCCCTTGGCGTTTCTTGCTGTCGCCAGACTAGGTCAGGACCCGGCGGCGACGCAACAACAAATTCACGAGTTTGAATAATTCCGGCCGCCCGGAATGCGCCCCGGCGGAAAGCTCAGTCGGTCCGGCCGTTGTCGCGTTCCTGGATCATCCGCGCGTGGTAGCGCTGGAAATCCTCACCGTCTTCAATCTCGTAGCGCTTTTCGTTCACCCAGGTGAACATGTCCAGAGTAGTCCCCTTGCCGAATGCGCCGGGCATCACCGCGACCTGCGCGTCCATCGCGGACTGACCCTCGGGGACCTCCTCGGGGAGGAACACGATCGTGGGCGTGAACATCACCCGCCACTTGCGCGCCATGTCGCGCTCGGGCAGCGATTCCCCGTCGAGATCGGTCACCTCGGTCGAGCCGTGCAGGTTCAGCTGCACGACGAAGAAGTTCTCCTCGATGTAGTCCGAGATGGTCGGGTCGACGAAGACCTCCTCGTGCATCTGGGTGCAGTAGATGCAGCCGCGCTGCTCGAAGAACAGCACCAGGCGCTTGCCTTCGGCGTTGGCCTCGGCGAGATCCTCGCGCAGGTCCTTGAAGGTGTCCATCATCCAGGGCTGCTTGTGAAGCCCGTCGTCGCCCATCTCCTGCGCCGCCGCGGGCCAGGCCATCACCGCGGCCAGAGCCGCCATCCTCAAGGCTTTCATCTCTCACTCCTCCGGTTCGACGATCAGCTCAGCGCCACCCACCCGGGAAAGGTGTCCAGCATCCACTGGCCGATCAGGTTGACACTGCCCGTCACGATCAGCACCGCGAACAGGATCAGCATAACGCCCATCGCGCGTTCGGCGTAGCGCATCTTGTCACGATGCCGTGCGGTCCAGCGCAGGAATGGCCCCGAGAACAGCGCCGCCAGCACGAAGGGTGCGGTCATCGCGGCGCCGTAGACCAGCAGCAGCAGCCCGCCGCGCAGCACGTCGCCCATGCCGCTGGCGATCATCAGGATCGCCGCCAGCGCGGGCCCCACGCAGGGCGTCCAGCCGAAGCCGAAGGCCAGCCCCATGAGGTAGGCGCCGAGGATGGTCGTGGGCTCGGCCCGGCTTTCGACGCGAGCCTCGCGGTAGAGCAGCCCGATGCGGATGACGCCCAGGAAATGCAGGCCGAAGACGGTCAGGATCGCCGCGGCGACCCATTGCAGCTGGTCCATCCAGTCGGCGAAGGCGCGCCCCGCGGCGGTGGCGCCGATGCCCAGCAGCACGAAGATCGTCGTGACGCCGGCCGCGAAGAAGACCGACGACAGCACCATGCGGCGCTGCGCGCCCGGCGCGATCCCGCTGTCGGCGCGCAGCTCGTTCATCGAGATCCCGGCCATGTAGCACAGGTAGAACGGCACCATCGGCAGGATGCAGGGGGTGAAGAAGCTCAACAACCCGGCGATCGCGGCGCCTGCATAGGAAATGTCGAGCAAAGCGGTCGCCTTTTCTTGAACAATTCACATATTCAGATTAGGTTGTGCGTGGCTGACAGGTCAATGCAGGGGCGTAGCGTTGCGCGACTTTCTTTTCCATCGACGCGGTGTTCTGGCCGCGATCGCGGCGGTCGCCGTCGCGGCCGGCGGCGTGTCCGCCTCGACCGAGGCCGAGGCGCCGGTCGACGAGGGACTGCGCCTGATCATGGTCGAACAGCCCGGCTGCGCCTATTGCGCCGCCTGGGACGACGAGATCGCGCCGGCCTATGGCCGCACCGACGAGGGGCGCTATGCCCCGCTCGCGCGCGCCGACCTGCGCATGGGCCCGCCCGACGGCGTCGAATACGACCGCGAGGTCCGCTTCACCCCCACCTTCGTGCTGGTGCGCGACGGGCAGGAGATCGCGCGCATGGAAGGCTACGTAGGCCAGGATTTCTTCTGGCCGCTCTATCGCGACATGCTCGAGCGCAACACCGCGTTCCAGCCCGACGCGCCGTGAAGGACCACGCCATGACGCTTCCGGTTCTCAGCAAGGACATGTCCGAGGCCGAGCTCGACCGCATGGTCGAGAAGGCCAATGCGGCGTCGGCCTTCCTCAAGGCGATCAGCCACGAGGGGCGGCTGATGATCCTGTGCCATCTCGTGTCCGGCGAGAAGTC